>JAKSNC010000009.1 GCA_024400195.1 Bacteroidales bacterium | reverse complement strand
ATTTACAAGGGGTTGAATGGTGCTGCATCCTGCAATTTGACCTATAGACCGAAAAATCGTATTATCAGCGCAATCCGTGGTGCGCTTTCCATGTTTTTTAGTTATAAAAACAGCTTCTAAAAATAAAGCCAATACCAATCGCAGCAGCCGTTGTCGTCGAACTGAAACGTCGGAAATGGTATCTTTATGAAACTCAATACTTTCAGTGTCGTCTTCCAAAATTTGTTTTTTACAGGAATACGTGTCAAATCAATATCAGGAGAGATAAGGAACTGACGTGTCCTTCTGTATGCCGGAATGGGTTTCCCATTATGTTCAAGGACATTCTCGTATGCACCCGTCATGCCGTCGGCGCTATATCCGAATGCGATATTCAACCAAGCCGGAAAACGGCAGCCGTCGGGCAATGCAAGGGATTTGATGTTGCACGAAAGCCAATATGTCTGTCCGTTATAATCTTTTAATGTCTGTTCTAAAACGTTGCTGCCAAGCAGGTCGGGACGATGTTTTGCATATTTTGTCGTATGAAACGAATATTTCAAGGCGATTCGTTGTTCATGCCATAATAACTGCTGTCCCATGAAGAGCCCCATTCCCACAGTGTTTGCCGCGACATCGGTCCACGAAAAGCCCCATCCGTCTGAAAATCCGTCAAAGACTTCGACAGTGGTTTGGAAGACGAATCCGAGAGGTGCTCCGTAAAGAATGGCGCGTTTTTCATCAAGTCCTGCTACGCGCAAGGCCTCGTAGCCGATAAGTCCTACGTGGTAAGCCGTCGTCGCGTGTCCCATCTTGTCCATCTGAAGCCATTCGCCGCTGTCGTCCTTGAAATGAAAAGACGACTGTTTATAATCGGCGTACCACAGAAAATAGAGTCCCGTCATCGAAGCAGCATATAGTGAAGCCTCTGTCCCGAGAACGATTCTGACGTTGCGTCTGACTCTTTCTTCATCATTTTTGATAAGAATATCTTGAGCAGAAACTCTTAACGCACTCGCTATCAATAATATGACGACTGCAATCCGTTTCAATATCTGTTATTTATTTCTTCAATGATTTCTGTAGTTTTCGTTACAATCGCCCTCAAAATGCCTTCGGTGCTTGCTTCGGCTATAAAACGCAGATAAGGCTCTGTGTTAGAAGGTCTTATGTTAAGCCAATATTGAGTGTAGTCAATGCGGTAGCCGTCGAAATCGAGTAAACGCAGGAACTTATTGAAATCGTACTCGAAATCGCTGTCCATAAAATAATTCAACACGGCCTCCATTGCCTCCTGTTTCTTTTCGATTTTGAAGTTTATCTCACCACTGTTGTAAAGATTCTTTGATATTTTGCATACGATTTGTGAAAGTGTCCTGCCTTCTTTTTTGAATTTGTTAAGAATCCTTAACACAATCAGTGCGGCGAGTATGCCGGAATCGGAATAGAAGAAGTCGCGGAAGTAATAATGTCCGGCGAGTTCTCCGCCATAGCATCCATCAAGTTCGCGCAGTTTGTCAACGGCGAAGGCGCGCCCGACCTTCCATATTTCCGTTTGAACATTATACTTTTTCAAATAGTTCTTTACTGCACGTGATGTTCTAATGTCTTGAAGCACAATGCCTTTTTCGTGTCTTTCTTCAAAAAAGTAATGTCCGAGCAGGGCTATAATCAAGTCGGGTGATACAAACTGTCCTTTTTCATCAACGAATGTGATACGGTCGGCGTCGCCGTCAAAAAGAAGCCCGACATCGCTGTGTTTTTCAATGACGAGTTGTTTCAGTTGTGTCTGATTATCAGATTCAAGCGGGTTGGGTTCGTGTCCGGGGAAATGTCCGTCGGCAGTATCGTTGATGTAATAAGGCTTGTCTCCGAGCAGGTCTTTTATCAGCAGTGCCGACATTCCGTTGCTGCAATCGACGGCGATATTCATATTCAAGTCTTCCACAAGATATTGTCTCATGAAGGTCAGATATTCGTTGCGTATGTCGATATTGCGAACGATGCCTTTTTTTTCTGTCGGAATGGTCTGTTTTTCTGATTCAACATATTGTTCCACAATGTTTAATCCCTTGTCGTAGCCAACAGGCGCAGCACCGGCACGCGTTACCTTTAAGCCGTTGTAGTTCGACGGATTATGCGACGCGGTTATCATCACGGAGCCACCGTATTGGTGCCGCGCCGTCGCGAAATAGACCATCGGCGTCGTGCAAAGTCCAATGCTGTCAACGTTTACGCCTCTGTCGGTGATTCCGCGCGTCAAGGCTTGAAACATCGCATCTGACGACAAACGCATGTCACGCCCTACAAGAATAGTATCGGTTTTTAGTACTTCCGGCAGGAAATAACCGATTCTATAGACAATATCTTCATTGAGGTCTTCGCCCCAGATTCCTCTTACGTCGTATGCTTTGAATGCTTTCATAATGAATGTTTTAGTTTTTTTCTAAGTGCTTTATGATATTTTTCGGCGTTTCTGTTGTGCTCGCTCAAGGTTTTCGCAAACACGTGCTGTCCGGAGAAATCAGGATTGGCACAGAAATACATGTAATTGTGCTTTTTGTAGTTAAGGACGGCGTTTATTGCTGCCTTTGATGGAATGCATATCGGCTCCGGCGGCAGGCCCGCGTATTTGTACGTGTTATATGGCGATTCCACATCCTTGTGCCAGTCGAGAACTCTTTTTGCATCGAAGTCTTTTGTCGCGAATATCAGCGTCGGGTCGGCTTGAAGCGGCCATCCGCGCCTTAAACGGTTGATGTAAACGCCTGCAATATCAGGCATTTCTCCTGAAAATGTCGTCTCTTTATCGACTATTGAAGCTAAAATCGCGACTTCTTTTCTCGAAAGTCCGAGTTTTTCGGCTTGGGCATCTCGTTCGCCGCACCAGAAATCGTCATATTCCCTCAACATTCTGTCAACAAAGTTTTCCGCCGTGATATTCCAGAAAAATTCGTAGGTGTCGGGCAGGAAGATGACGGGCGATACGTTCTTGATTTTCACGGCGTTCATTATCTCCGCCGAATCAGGCTCTATCATCTGGGAGACTTTCCCGGCAAGTTCTTCGACAAAACGCATGTTGTTGAAAGTTACCTTTACCGGCGTCTGGCTTCCCGAACGCAACATATTGACTAACTGATTGTTATTCATTCCGTTTCTCAGAATATAACGTCCGGCCTTGATATTGTCAACGTATTTGCGTTTTTCTGCAAAAAACTCAAAATATTCCTTGTTGATAATCAGGTTTTTAGAATATAATTCGTTTTTTACGTCTTCGAAAGTGCTTCCGGTCTTAATAAAAATCGAAATTTCCTTTTTACCATGAGTATCAACATTTTTACTCGTGATTACTCTGAATATTTTGATGAAATAAAACGTGCTGACCACAAGCATAATGACGAACACAGCCAAAAAGCACCGCCTCATTATGTTGTTTTTCTTAACCATTTGTTTGTGTTTGTCGTGTAAGTTCATTTAAAATTAGTGTTAAAAAGTTGAAGTTCTACTTCATCATGATAGCCGTCAGGTGTTCTTAACCAATCTTTTCTGCAACCGCATTTTACAAAACCCATTTGCTCGAAAAGTCTGATGCTTTCGTCGTTTGTGACATCAATGGCGCAATAGACCTGCCTGACCATCAGAAAGTCGAAACAATATCTGACGGCCATCGTGATGGCTTCGTGCGCGTAACCTTTATGCCTGAAGTTTTCCCTTATCAGAACGCCGATTTCTATGCGGAGGTTCAGCGGGTCGAAGTCAAACAAATCGATACAGCCGACTGCTTTGTGTGACTGTATCTCCTCAATCATAATTCTAATCTGCCTGTTGGCGAAGATGTCGCTGTTGATGATAAATTGTTCGACTTGCTGGTGTGTATATGGCATGTACGTCTCGCTCACGCGCCATATCGAAGTGTCGTTTTCCCAGTCGTAGATGGTCTGCGCGTCTTTGGGTTCAGCTGCCCTGATACATATTTCGTTATTATGGTCGAACATCTCCGTTTTTTTCTTTTAAAATAAACAATCCGTCGAAAACAAATGTTGCCGGACCGGATAAAACAACGTTCTTGAATGCTTGTCCGTCTCTGTCGAATCTGACGTTGAGGGTGCAGATAGATGTTTCTATATCAATATTTTCACCGCCTTTCCATAACGAAGTCGCCATCGCCGCTGCAGTAACGCCGGTTCCGCAGGCGAGAGTCTCGTTTTCAACACCTCTTTCATACGTCCTTATTCTTGTCATTCCTTCTGAAAACTCCAGAAAATCAACGTTAACGCCGTCTTCAGATATGTTTTTGTCGTAACGGATTCGTGCGCCTTCGCGATTCACGTCAAAATCGTTAAGATTATCAACAATTGTTACGTAATGCGGTGAGCCCGTGTTGATAATCAGCCGTGTTCCGTCGAAGTCGTATTTTTCGACGTCGCGCATCGACAGTCTTACAAAATATTCTGTAGCCGACGACACATTTATTGTCGCATGATGTATTCCGTCGATGCCTTCGTATGTGCATTCGTCTCCGATAAGACCTAAGCGGTGCGCAAATGCCGCGACACAGCGTCCTCCGTTGCCGCAGAAAGTGCTCTCACGACCGTCGCAGTTGTAGTATCTCATCTTGAAATCAAGGGCTTGCGAAGGCCCGATGATGATAAGACCATCCGCGCCGACACCTGTTTTTCTGTCGCATAAAGCCGCGATTTCCTCTTGCGAGAAAGTGCAGCCGCCGTTCATGCCGTCTATCATCACAAAGTCGTTGCCGGCACCGTGGAACTTTGAAAAACTTATTTCTTTCGAATGAAAATCGTTCATTTTTAATACGTGATAAAACTTTCGCAAAATTCGGCATTTTTTTTCATTCAATCATAACAAATAAAGAAAAATTAACATAATAAATTTTAACAAAATCTGACCATCTTATTTTTTTCTCTTAAAAGCTTTTTTTGGCAAGATTTTTGTGTTGCCGCGGCCCGCTTATCAATAAAAACAACATCATGAAAGAATTCAGAATCACCCAAAGCGTCACGATGCGTGATGACGCCGTTAATCGTTATTTTTCAGAAGTTAGCAAGTATCCGCTGCTCACTCTTGACGAGGAAATATCTCTCGGTCAGCGTATTCGGCTCGGTGACGAGCAGGCCGTGAAGAGGCTTGTCGAGGGGAATCTCCGTTTCGTCGTTTCCGTCGCAAAAAAATATCAGGGTCTCGGCGTTCCGTTAAGCGACCTCATCAGCGAAGGAAATATCGGGCTTATCAAGGCTGCAAAGCGTTTCGATACGACAAAAGGCTTCAAATTCATTACTTTTGCTGTTAGTTATGTGAGTCAGGCGATGTTACAGGCAATAAACGAACAGGGTGCTTCGGTAAGGTTGCCGGCAAACAAGGTTCTTGAAATGAATAAGGTGAAGCGCGTGAAGGAGATTCTTGAACAGAAGAACGACCATACTCCGTCAGATGCAGAGATTGCCGAAATGGCCGAGATGGATCCTGAAAAAGTCTCGCAGCTTTACAACTTGCGCAATATTGATGTCTCTCTCGACGCTCCGATCAATGATGACGACGATGTGACCGTTGGTGACAGAATTCCGTCTTACGACATCTTTATGACGGATGAGGCTTCTGACAAAAGACGGTTCGACCATATCCTCAAGGTTCTCCTTGATGACGAACACAGACTGGTTTTAGAGATGCTTTTCGGAATAAACAGGGAGCGTTCATACACTATAGACGAAGTCTGTTTGGAGCTGCAGACGAGCCGCGACAAAGTCAGGATGATAAAGAATAAGGCGATGAAGAAGCTCTTCGCGCGACGAGACTTGTTCCGTGAACTGATGCATTCGGCGTAAATCTCACATCGTCAGCAACTTTTCGATTTTGTTTCTTATCCATGGTTTTTCGACATCGAAGAGTTTGTCAATCGGAGTTGACAGTTTGTTCACGAGGAAGGACGTGTTGTTTTGGGTGCTGTTGAGCCGGCTGACTTCGGTGGCGGTCGCGTCCCAATCGATGGGCAGCGACATGAGCGGCACAAAGATGTAATAGTCGAAATTGCTTATTTCCATCTCCTCAAGTCCCGACGACTCAATTTTGGAATGTGCCCTTGTGAGTTTCGTTTCGCCGACTTCCTGAAGTACCGTAAGATATTTTTCGTAAAGGACGTATTCGTTAAGCATGAAGGCGATTTCGGCGGGTGAGAAGGCTTCCCAGAATATCTTTGAAAGCGGTTTGGCGAGGAAACGCCCTATCATGAAACTTCCGGCCTGAAGTCCGCTGAGGTTCTGTTTTTTGCACTTCATGATGATGTTTTTGAAGAAATCAACCTGAAGTTCGATGTCGAGAAGGTCGAATACGCGTGCCTGCACCTGATGTGAGCCCATCGAGCTTTCAAGAACCTGGTCTTGGTATGTCTCGGGATTGAGTCTGTACCACGTGTTGACAATCTCGCGTGCCTTTTCGGGACTCTCGTTGAGGTCGTAGCTAATCAGTCGCGCGAGTGAATCAATGTCGCTGATGAAGTTGACCTTGCTGTCTGTGATGAGTTTGTGATATTTCCCGTATGCTATCTTCAGATCGTCGAAAACGGGTTTTTCTTCTTGTGAGAGTTCTATTTTCTGACCGTTGATGTATTTGCGAAAACGTGCCGGTGTGTATTTCGCTTCCCCGATATAGATGCTCTGTCTCTTGCTTGAGACGGTTATCCATTCGTATTCGTTGATAACTGTTCCGTTATCGTTGATGAGTTTGTCGTCCTTAATCTTCACGCCGAAGATCTGAAGGTTGAGGAAGGCGGGAATGCCGTATCCTCTGCAGGCCGTCACCACGTGTATCGCAGCCGGCGTCATCGATATGATGGCATCGACTTCGTTGAGGACGATGGTGTCTTCAGGGGTGAAACGTTCTTTGCAGAGACAGACCGCGAAGCCCTGCCTTTTCATCTCGTATGCGGCTGCGGCACTGAAACACAGTCTCGCCGTTGTCGCGCTTCTCGGCAAAACGTTGACGCCTTTGCAGAAGAAAGTCAGAGTGGAAAACGACGTCTCATCGATGGCATCGGAGAAGAGTTGCCTCAAATGGTAAGGCCTGACAAGGTCGATAAGGCTTTCTTTGTTGATGAAGTTCTTTTCGTACATATCTATGGCCGACATCATGGCGGCGCGTCCGGTCAACTCGGAGCGGTTAAGCTGAAGTACGGCGAAGAGGCTCGACTTATCGGGTGTCGTCTCGACGGCAAACTCAATCGTCACCGGCGATTTGAAGCGTTTCTCGAGGTTTTGCAGAAGCGGGTCGAAATGATAAACGGCGGGGAAGTTGTCTCTGATGGTCGAGCGTTCCATATAGGCATCATCGACGGACGAGATATTTCCTGTCATGATTTCTTCGCCGAAGATGTCCGGATAACTCTCGATCTGTCGTCCGACTCCGGTGCGGCTGTGTCGGCTGTAAAGCACACCCGGAAATGATTTCTTATTACCGATTGTCCAGACCATTTTGTGCAGAATCAGTGACGGAAATGCTTGTCGTCCGCGCATGAATGTGAGGACGAGGTCTTGGTTTTTGTCGAAGAAGCTCTTCACATATTGTGTAAGGCGGAAAGCCTGATAGAAGCTGTCTTCGAGAAGTCTGTCGCTGTTTTCCTGCCGCGATATGTTGGACTCCATCAGTGTTATTCTCGCAAGTTGTTCGTCTATTGTGAGGTGATTTTCATCGACTTGCGGAACAGTCAGTCCGAGCATGTCGCAGATATTGGAGAGAGTGCAGAGGTAGATACGGTTGCCCATATTAAGTCCGTATTTGTTGACGAGGGCGTGGTATGCGGTTCTGTTTATGCCGACGTTGAGAATTGTGGGCATCAGTCCGGGGATATATTGCGGCATGGCGCAGCGCAGTGCGAACACGAGCGGGTTTTTGTCGTCACCGAGTCGGCTTTTCGTCATTATTTCAAGGTTTCGGACGGCTTTTTTGAGAAGGAGTTCTTGGTCATTCTCTTGGAAAGCGTTGGAAGTCAGGATGCAGAAATCCGGCACGGCGTAGCACTGGCGTGTAAGTTCGAGCAGCATCTTTCCCTTGTTACTTATAACGACTTCCGAGAAGTTGTTTTCGGTGAGAGTCGTGACGATGAATCTGTCGTCGAAAAGCGGGTGCTCGGTCACGTAAGATTTGCAGTCTTCGTAAAGCTCTAAGCGGAGACGCTCGAGTTCGTCGGCATGAGTTCTGTCACCGTTTCTCTCTTCAATGAGGAAAGACAGAAACGTTTTGCCTTTCTCATAACTATTGGTAAGGAGGTAGTATATGTCATACCATTTCGGAGGAATCTCGTAAGCCTCGTCATCACCTTCGAGATGATAGATTACGGTGCCTGGCTTGTTGCCTTCTCGTTCGTTGGCTTTTTCAAAGATTTTCCGTCCCTGTTCAACATACAGTTTAACCATGAAATAGTTCGGATAACTCGCCCTGATGATGTATTTTTCTATCTGCATACGCTTAAAAAACTTGTTTTATGACGATTCAAAGTTATGCGGCAAAATTATGAAAAATAGGCGTTTGAAGTACGTCAAAAAATCGTATCTTTGCCGTTTAATTCAAAAAACCTCTTTTTTTATGAAAGAAACGAGATATGTTTTTGTCACGGGCGGCGTGACATCATCATTGGGCAAGGGGATAATTTCGTCATCTTTGGCCAAACTTCTTCAGGGATGGGGCTTCTCGGTCACCATTCAGAAACTCGACCCTTATATCAACATCGACCCGGGCACGCTTAATCCTTACGAACATGGTGAGTGCTATGTCACCGAAGACGGTGCCGAAACCGACCTCGACCTCGGCCACTACGAGCGTTTCTCAAACACCCCGACATCGCAGGCCAACAACATAACCACGGGAAGAATCTATCAGAGCGTCATCAATAAGGAGAGAAAAGGCGAGTTTCTCGGTTCGACGGTTCAGGTCATCCCGCATATCACTGATGAAATAAAACGCTGCATCCAGATTTTGGGTAACACCGGCAAATACGACTTCGTGATAACCGAAATCGGAGGTACCGTCGGCGACATCGAGTCGTTTCCTTTTATCGAGTCAATCAGACAGCTGCGCTGGGAACTCGGAAACCGTTGTGTGACAGTTCATCTGACACTTGTTCCGTATCTTTCTGCCGCGCAGGAACTCAAGACGAAACCGACTCAGCATTCTGTCAAATCGTTGCAGGAGCAAGGCGTGCAGCCCGACATCATCATCTGCCGCTGCGAGAAACACCTGTCGGATTCCATCAAGGCGAAGATTGCACTTTTCTGCAACGTGAGTAAAAACGCCGTCATCGAATGTATGGATGCGGAATCAATCTACGACGTTCCGATTGCAATGATGCACGAACATCTCGACGAAGTCATTCTTGAAAAAACCAACACTCCGAAACCTGCGAAAATCAATATCGACGAATGGATGCATTTTCTTGAGAGGCTTCACAACCCGAAACATCAGGTCACTGTCGCGCTCGTCGGCAAATACGTCGAACTCACCGATGCCTACAAATCGATTCGCGAGGCCTTTATTCACGGCGGTGTCGCTAATGAGACAAAGGTTAAGATTGTCAGTCTCCACAGCGAGAAAATCAACGATGAAAACGCTGCCGAGATGTTTGCCGGCGTTGACGGAATACTTGTGGCTCCAGGCTTCGGCAACAGGGGAGTGGAAGGCAAGATTGCGGCAATCCGCTATGCGAGAGAGAACAAAGTCCCATTCCTCGGTATATGTCTCGGAATGCAGTGTGCAGTCATTGAGTTCGCACGCAACGTCCTCGGCTACAAAGACGCCAATTCTGCGGAAATGAATCCCGACACAGACTACCGCGTTATCGACATTATGGCGGAACAGAAGCACATAATGAATATGGGACATACAATGCGCCTCGGAGCTTATCCGTGCCAACTTGAAAAAGGTTCCAAACTCATTGAGATGTACGGCTCTGAGATGATTTCAGAACGTCACCGCCATCGTTATGAGTTCAACAACAAATATCTTGACGAATTTCAAAGTCATGGGTTGAAGGTCGCCGGACGAAATCCCGATGCGAACCTCGTCGAAGCTGTTGAACTTGAAGGCCATCCGTGGTTCGTCGGCGTACAATTTCACCCTGAATATAAGAGTACTGTCGCAAAACCGCACCCGTTGTTCACGGGATTTGTGAAGGCTATGCTCGAATACGAAAAGAAAAACAAACAATAACCATTTTAACATCAGATGAATAAAAATTCCGTCATAGGCATAATACTCATTCTCGGAGTCTTAGTCGGATGGTCAGTGTGGATGACCCCGTCAAAAGAAGAAATGGCACGTCAACAGCATGTGCGCGATTCGATACGTTTAGTGCAGAAAGCCAATTATATCGCCGATTCCATCGCGAGGGCGCAGGCCGCAACAGCAGATGTCGAAGACACGGCTTCTATTCAAAGCGCCGAAGACAAAATGTTGGCTCTCCGTAACGAATACGGCGTTTTCGCGACAGCGGCGGACGGCGAAGAAAGCAGGTTCACACTTGAAAACGACGTCTTGAAGGTCACGCTGTCAACACTCGGAGGCTGCGTGAAACGCGTCCAACTGAAGGATTACGTCACTTGGGACTCGCTTCCGCTTGTCGGCTTCGACGATTCGACTGCCTATTTCAATCTTGCCTTTTTCTCGGAAAACCGCAACATCAACACCGCGAAACTTTTCTTCGTACCTTATCTCAACGGTCAGCCGTATTCTGGAAATGAGACGATAGAAGTAGGGGACAGCCTCGTGTTTTCGATGCGTTTGTTTGCGGAAGACAATCCGTCGAAATACTTGGAATATCGCTACAAGATGCGTAGAGGCGAATATATGCTCGACTTCGACATCGTTACGCACGACTTTAAGAACGTCATTTCTTCAAATTCGAGCTACATCAACGCGCAATGGTACGCCGACATTCTTCAACAGGAAAAGGCCGTTGACAGATATAACGGTTCGACGGTTTACTACAAGTTCGATAAGGACGACGACGTGGAATCGCTCAAAGAGATGGAGGCAGCAGACGAAGAGAGTCTCAGACAGAGGATAAAGTGGATTTCGTTCAAACAGCGTTTCTTCTCATACGCTATTATAGCAAAAGACAACTTCAATGCGGCCTCAATCGGAATGAAGACTCTTACCCCGAAGCCGAATCCGCGTTATCTGAAGACGATGTATGCCGAAATGGAGATTCCATACAACGGACTTTCATCTGACAACGAATTGAACATGTCGTTGTATTTCGGGCCTAACAGTCTGAAGGTGATGGACAAATACGGAATCGGACTTGAGAAAGTCATCCCGCTCGGCGGCTGGTTCGTGTCGTGGATAAACCGCTACATCGTCGTCAACGTGTTCGCATGGCTCGGGAGTTACGGATGGAACTACGGAATCGTCATCCTTATCCTGACGGTTATAATAAAGATATGCCTTATGCCGATAGCCTACAAGTCATATCTGTCGTCGGCAAAGATGCGTGTCCTGAAACCCGAAGTAGATGCTTTGAACGAGAAATATCCCAAGCAGGAAGACGCGATGAAGAAACAACGCGCCGTTATGGATCTATATAAAAAGGCCGGAGCGAGTCCGACAGCGGGCTGTCTTCCCATGCTTCTGCAACTGCCTATTCTCTGGGCAATATTCCGTTTCTTCCCGTCGTCAATAGAACTGAGGCAGCAGCCTTTCCTTTGGGCAGACGACTTATCGACCTACGACAGCGTCCTCGACCTCGGCTTCAACATTCCGTTCTACGGCGACCACGTCAGCCTGTTCACGCTGCTTATGACAGCCGCAACGATAGTCTATACCTACATTAATAACAAGACCATGGCTGCGGCACAGGGACAGTCGATGCCGGGCATGAAGTTGATGATGTACGCGATGCCGATATTGTTCCTCGGAATCTTCAACAATTACTCGGCAGGACTCAGTTATTACTATTTCTTAGTCAACATCTTCACTTTCTTCCAGATGTATTTGTTCAAAATCTTCCTCGACGACAACAAACTTCGCGCACAGATAGAGAAAGCTCGTTTGAAGCCCGTCAAGAAGTCGAACTTCCAGAAGAAACTCGAAGAGATGCAGCGCAAACAGCAGGAGCAACTGAAACGCAGATAGTATGACCGACTCTAACAAGAAATGGTATGCACTCAAGGTCTTCTTCAACAGAGTGTTCCGTGTGGAGGAATACATGAAGAAAGAAGGCGAGGAATGCTATATCCCGATTGTTATGAAGGAAAAAACTGTCAAAGGGAAAAAAACTCTCGTCAGGAAACCGGCCGTCGCCTCGCTGATGTTTGTCAGGATTAACGACAGGTTTCTTTTTAAACTCAAAGAAGATTGGCAGGGTATGATGCTCGTCTATTACGATACAGCGACGCATCAGCCGAAACCCATTCCCGATGAGGAGATGAACGCCTTCATCTATATCACTTCAAAGGGATTCAAGGAGATAGACTATATACCTGAAGACGGAACCGATTACAAGACAGGCGAGCACGTCATAGTGACCGGCGGACAGTTCGAGGGTGCGGAAGGCTATATCAAGCGCGTGAAGGGCGACAAACGACTTATCGTCGCAATAGAAGGTGTTGTAGCTGTTGCCACGACGTACATACCGCGTTGTTTTTTAAAAAAGATAACTGATTAAAAAAATCAAATACAATGAAAAAGAAAATCACAATGATGTTTGCTTTACTTGCCGCGATGATGATGTCAACGGCGCAAACGCCTGTCTTTATGTATGATTTTGAAAACGGTATTGATTCCGTTTCCGGAAAATTTTCGCTCGGAGATTGGACTACCATTGATGCCGACGGAGACGGATTCGACTGGTTTAACGGCCACGACCTCGGTACTTTGATGGGACACAACGAAACTGACGGATTCGCAATATCGGAGTCGGCACACTATCCATACGCACTTTCGCCCGACAACTACCTCGTCTCACCGCGTTTCTATGCCGCAAACAATTCATTCATAAGTTTTTATGCGTGTTCCCACGACTTGTATTATCCTTTGGAACATTTCGGAGTCGCAGTTTCTACAGCGGGCAACGACAATCCCGAAGATTTTGTCACCATCGCGGAATGGACGATTCCGGACACAGGCGAAGGCGACGGACAGACTCCTTATCTTGAATACTCCGCTGACCTCAGCGCATACGCCGGACAACAGATTTACATCGCAATAAGGCATTTTAACTGCTACGACCAATACAAACTCGACATCGACGACATCACAATCGTTGCGGATACGATGGCGACAAGCATCAGCGAAAACAATGACGCATTCGTTAAAATATTCCCGAATCCGACTAACGATTTCATAACCGTTTCGGCAGATGAAATGAGCCGCGTGACAGTATTCAACGCAGCCGCACAGATGGTTCTCGACCGCTTTGTGGGCAAGGAAATCGAAACGATCGACCTGTCGTCACTTCCGGTAGGAACATACGTGGTGAGAGTTACAACGAAAGAAGGTGTCATCTCACGTGAAATCATCAAAAAATAACTCGAAATTTGAAATTTATTTAAATCATTTGGATATGAAGAAAGCGTTTTTGTCATTATTGCTAAGTTTTGCATTTTTTTCAGGTGTCGTCAGCGCACAAACAGAAGACCCGTTCCGCGGAATGTCGGGCTATGTGTTGAGTACCAATGTTGATTGGGGCGTTGTCCGTTTCGGTCTCAATAAATTTGACAGGGTTTTTACCAATACGACATGGCTGAGCAATGCCGACGGATTTTACGGTGGGGCAGCAGTGGCAAACGGTGTGATGTACGGAACGACTGTATATCAGGAGTTGTACAAATTCAATCTGGAAGACGGCACGTGGACGAAATCATCAACCAATAAGTATTGGGAAGACATGGCATACGACTACACTACCAACACCATGTACTGCATTATTGAAAACGGATTCGGCAAATTAGACCTTGAAACGGGAATGTCAACACTGATAAAGTTTTATCCCAACACTTATTTCTGGGGCATAGGCTGCACCCACGACGGCAGACTCTACGCCATAGGACAAGACGGTTATCTTTATTCGATAGATAAGGAGACCGGCAATGAGGAAATAATAGGCGACACAGGCTTGGTATCACAGTACATCTGCTGCGCCGCCATCGACCCCAACACCGATGTCATGTATTTCGAGCATTGTACGAACGATTTCGATAAACTCTACAGAATCGACCTTGAGACGGCACAGGCCACATTCGTATGCAACTACGACGACATATCGGGACTTTCATTCGACTACACCCCGATAGGAATATCGGAGACGGATGCAAACACAAACAGCATTGAATCAACCGTTTATCCCAATCCGACACGTGGCGATATACTTATAAAGACAGACGACATGAAGCGTGTTACCATTACTAACAGTCTTGGACAGACCGTTATGGACGCGGAAGCCACTTCAAACTCAATGATTATCGACATGAGAGAATACGGTGTCGGAATGTATATAGTACGTATTGAGACCGAAAACGGCATGGGTACACACAAGGTTATCGTGACGGAATAAATATTCGTTATTTATTGTGAGATAAATCAATAAAAAATGTAACTTTGCCGCAGAAATTTGGACTATTTAAGTGTGAAGATAAAAAATAACAAAATGTCTTTTAAATTAAGAAAATATACGGCTCCAGACTTCACTCAGGATAAATTTGTGAAGGCTCCGGACTGTAAGATGGAAGGTGCGTTGGCCGATGGTATTGCGCCATTTGATTTCCACGCGCTCAGTATTTTTCCTGAATACTTCAAGGTAAACGGAAAATGGATTCTTCTCGAAGAAAGCAGAATGGATACAGTACCTGTTTATGAAGACGGGAAAATGCTTTCGGTAGAGGCAAGAAGACTTAAAAAAGGCCAGTTGGTAGTCGTTGGAAGGACAGAAGACTGTGAAGACGGCATCTATATGCACGCTAACGGCTTTAATGAGGAAGGTACTGACAACGACACCTTCGCGTTTCGTATGAACAGGACGAGGGAGACGGCTTTTTCCAAAGATTTCGACGAGATTGTCGAACTTCTTAAGCACGAAAGAGAACACGGCAACATAGTGTGGGTGATGGGGCCGGCCTTCGCCTTTGATGCAAAGGCGAGAAGAGCCCTCGCAACCATTATCGCAAATGGTTATGCTCATGCCGTCCTCGCCGGAAACGCACTTGCAACGCACGACATCGAAGGTGCGTACATGAATACAGCACTCGGCCAAGACATCTACACACAGAAAAACGTTCACAACGGACATTATAACCACCTCGACCTTCTCAACAGAGTAAGATATGCCGGCTCGATGAAGAACTTCATCATGCAGGAAGACCTTCACGACGGAATCATGGCGGCTGCGATAAGGAACAACGTGCCTGTCGTTTTAGGAAGCTCCATCAGAGACGACGGCCCGATGCCGGACATCTACGCCAACTGCTACGATGCACAGGACGCAATGAGAAAATACGTTAGTAAGGCCACAACGGTGATAGGAATGGCTTCAATGCTTCACTCAATAGCTGTCGGCAATATGACGCCGTCGTTCAGAGTGATGCCCGACGGTACAATCAGACAGACGTATTTCTATGTCTGCGACGTCTCGGAATTCGTTATCAACAAACTCGCGGACAGAGGCTCGTTGTCGTCAAAAGGCATCGTGACAAACGTTCAAGACTTCATCTGCAATATAGCCGACGGTCTGGGACTGAAATACTAATCTGATAAGTTTATCTTCAATAAAAGGCTGATTTCCATGAGGAAATGAGCCTTTTGTTTTTTTGTAAAAAGTTGAAAAGAATAACGCGACAGTTTTTTGATGCCTGCGCTGGTAGCATACGTTTTATGCACCAATGCGATCGAAGGTGAATGCGTGGCGGAAATGATGAAACTGTATGGTTGTAAAAAGACGTGCCGGTCGAAATTTCGGCCGGCACGGTTGCTTAATGAACTCGCGGTGTTTATTCGACGATTATCGTCTGCGACTTCACTTTCTTCGTTCCATTGACACGGACGATGTACGCGCCGCTGTTCAGGCTGTGGCCGATGCGTTGCGTGCCGTCGATGTTTTCAACTCTCATCACCGGCTGACCGGCTATGTTGTATATCGTCATATCAATGCTTTCATCGTTTTCATTCTCAATAACGATGACGTTTTTAGCGTTCCAGATGTTGACGCTGAATGCTTCGTTTTCATCGATACTGGCTCCGGGGAAGACGTGACCGGAAACCTCAAGTACTGTGGTTATACCTCCGCAGATATGGTATATCCAGTCATCGAAGTCGGCATCACCAGCACCGATACCGGCGGCAAGGCGTATGAAGACCGGCACTGTGGTCATCTCATCGGTGGTTGTGAGATTAATCTCATTATAGAAGTTTTCACCGTCGAGAGACAGTTCAAAGACTTCGTCGGAGGCATAAATCACGATGTCGTTACCGGCTTCCATATTGCCGTAAACGAATGAATATTGTTGCGCCGCCGACGGACCGTATCCTTCTATATAGGAGAATGATGATTCGTCAAGATCTGCAATAACTTTGCAGAATGGCTCGTCGCTTGCTTCTGCCCAGAGCCTGATGTCGTCAATTTCCCAAGCCGAGGCGTTGTCTTCGTTGCAGGTATATCTGAACATGATGGTGCAGTTCTCGCCGCTGAAGCTGTTCATATCGATGTCGCCTGATTCAACCCATGTCCAAGCGTTTCCAGAAGAGAGTTCGCAAGGGAGATGAATCCAACCCGCCGTGCTGTTATTGCTGAAGAGGACTTCGAGACCATCTTCAGAATAATTTTGGGCTGTTCTGAACGACAATTTGATGTTGCTGCCGACATATTCGTTAAGGTTGAATGTCGGTGACAGGAGAAATACTTCGTTGCTGCCGTGGTTGTATCCGTTGATATAGGCGTATTTATTGCCGCTGTACGATGAGATAGTCCATTCGGCATCGCCGTCTCCGCTGTTAACCTGCGACCATTCTTTCCAACCGTTTTCCCAGTCTTGTTCGAGTATCATAGTGATGGTTCTGTCGATTATGTATGAGGCCTCGGCTATAGCGGAAGCGTTATAACCTTCTTTGTATGCGATAGCTTTGACTGTTGTCGCGTCTTCGCTTAGTACTATCGTGCCGGTATAGATCGCGCTGCTCTCATCAGGCTCTGTGCCGTCGAGGGTGTAGTGGATTTCAGCTCCCGGAGTACCGCACATTATCTCGAGGTCGATGTCATCATAATAAATTCCCGAGGCGGGATTGAAGACCGGTTTGGCTACAGTCGGAGCCGCGCCTTGTCCTTCCATGAAGATGTCCATATAGAAGTTGTAGTCGGCGGAACCGAGGTTCTGAGTCGAATAGGCTCCGAATTTGTCACTCGTGTTGAGTGCCACGGCACGCGATGTCGATTCGGTGTTCTTGATGACGTATCCGAAATATCCCGGCACCATAGATCCTTCGCCAGACTGCGCGTATTCAACAGACCAAGTCGTGTTTGCGCTGGAACTGAAGTTGGTACCGCTCGAATATCCAAGCATATTGCCGCTGCCGTTGGTGAATGTATAAACGCCTCCGTCGATACCGACAGTCCATGCAATCGTGTCTATTCCCAAGATTAAATCTTCAGGAATATACATCTCGTTGGCATCTCCGGTTGCCTCAAACAGTATTCCGTTAATCTTGTTGGCGACTTTGCCTTCCACCGCGACAAACTCATTCTCCGTGCTGTTGTGACGCGCAGCTATGATGATGCGCTTGCCGTCAAGGAGTTCGTCGATAGAAGAGATGCGGTGCCACGGCTCGGCAACACCAGATACGACACCATGAAGCGTAACCGTAACTGGCTCAACGCCATCAGCTTCGATAGTCATCGAACCGTTATATTCGTCTTTGGCGAGATCTGCTTTCAGTCTCACATAAATCGTAGAATTGACGGCAAAGGCTGAAGTCGGTACTATCGTTTCGCTGAAATCCCATGTAGAATGATCTAACGAGATTTCAAAATAGTCTGAAACACTGATATTTACAACATCGGCAAAGATGTTCTTTCCGGTAAGGACAACCGAACTTTCTGATGACGGACCTTCACCTTCCACATAACTGAAGTTGAGTGATTCGGTATCAGCATACAACATCGAGTTGAATGTGTATTCCGCCGTGGCGATATTGCTGTTTATCATGTCTTCCTTCATGGCAACAGCTTTTACAACAGTGTTCTGATTGACAATGAAAGCGGTGCTGTAAACCGTGCTGAGTGAGTCGGGCGTCGTTCCGTCGGTGGTGTAGTAGATCGTCGCGCCTTCGGTTGAACAGCTTATCGTCACGCTGAACGGATCGTCAAACGCGCCAGAAACAGGAGATATAATAGGTGTTTCAACGGCACCCGGTATTGAGACTTCGCCATTGAGGACAATCTTAATATCTTCAAATGTTGCTGTCGATATGTTCAATGTATCTCTGTAGGTATTGGCACTGAGGCCGTCCGCGAGACGCACAGAAAGAATAGTCACATCGTTATATCCGGCCGGGATGGTCGTCGTGTGCGAGAATATGCTGTCTTTTGTAATCTCAAATGCGTCTCCGGTGGAGATGGTGACATCGTTTTCAAGATTCTTCGTGCAAATGGTCACAATTTGCGACTGTGACGGACCAAAACCTTCGCTATATGAGAACAGGTTCAGTGCCGTCGGTGTTGCCGTGAAGACGACTTCGATGATGTCGCTTGCATTGGCGACTCTGAGTTGTATTGTATTGTAGCATGAAATGACTGATGTGACGTTCACATTAGCGCCAGCCGAAATCGTTTCAAGAGCCGGTATTTTATAGATGTTGACCGTCTCGCCGTTCTGTGTCAAAGTGGTGTTTCCGGAAGTGTTTATCTCTCCGATAACGGCGTTGCTGATTTTGACGCGCATAGCCTGATAGTCTCCGAGTCCGTTGCTGAGAATCTCGCTGACGGTGGCGTTTGTGAGAGGCAGCTCGTTACCCTTGCTTTCAATCTTGAACTGAGTTTCGTCGTTGCCGTTGATGTTTTTGAGTTCCACGAGGCCGTTATACACATCATACGTTCCCATCGCCTTGACTTTGTCACCGATGGCAAGTGTGTCGGGCACCGTGTTGCTGTTGAGGTAGAGAACAATGGCCGCCGTCGTGTCTTCAATGTAGATGTTGCGGCTGTCGATGAATGTTACGACACCTTCGACGATTGCGACATCACCAGATGAAAGATGTCTTGCACTGATAATGCTGCTGAGTTCGGGGATGACGTATCTTGCTTCGGCCACTTCGCTGTTGTCGAGACCGGCTTTCATTGCAACGGCTTTGACTGTCGTCGTCTCGCTTATGCTGATAGGCGTCGAATAAACCGTGCTGAGTGAGTCGGGTGTCGTTCCGTCGGTGGTGTAAAAGATGGTAGCACCTTCGGTTGAACAGCTTATTGAAAGTTCGAAAGGCTCTGTGTAAGTGCCTGCCGCGATGCTGAACTCTGGTTTTGTCACCTGAGTTTGTTCCGGAAGTTCGCCGTTGATGAAAAATTCGATCTGAACGTTCTTTATGTTGTTATTCACAGTGGTGTAGGCTCTCCAGTCCTGACTGTTGTAAACGCCAATGTAACGATTAGTCCCATTGTGTTTCATTCCGTGGTAGTTTCCGTCCACGATGTCAACAGTCCAGATGTTGGTCTCGTTTGTGCCGACTCTCACGCCGTTGTTGGCGTCTGTTGTATAGAGCCACTTTGTGTTGTCGCCTTTGACAGTGAATATGTAACCGTCGGTCACTTTATGTACATTCCAGAGGAGTGCTTCATCAACGTCGCCGCTGATAACGTCGTTATTGATGGATACTGCGACTGCCGTCGGTGCCGAACTGGTGCCGTTTGCGCTGGTGAGTGCCATTCCGCCGGAAACATCGACAATCATCACCTCGGTCGTATTTGAAATCCTGGCGAGGTCGTTGTGGCTCAACAACTTTTTAAAACCGTCCGTCACAGGTGTTGTATTGATGACGTATTCGGCTTCGGACACTTCGCTGTTGTCGAGACCTTCTTTCATTGCAATAGCCTTGACCGTTGTCGTAGTGCTAATGCTGATAGGCTCCGAATAAATCGTGCTGAGAGTGTCGGGCATCGTTCCGTCAGTGGTGTAAAATATTGTCGCGCCTTCAGTCTCGCAGCTTATCGTCACAGTCTGCGCTTCGGTATAAGTTCCGGCTTCAGGGCTGAATGTCGGGGCCGCAACGGATTCAACACTCGGCGTCAAGTCCTTCTTGAAGAGCATGACCACGGGATTGGTTTCACTACCGAGGTTTGAAGCGGCGTAGGCTTTGTACGTCGCGCCTGCGGCAGATGCTCCGCCGAGGAATCTGTTGCTGTTGCTTGTGTTCTGGGCAATCATTCCACCATCGTAGCTGTTGAATGCCCACACGCTCGATGCCGTCTCACCTGCAGCAATGCTTGTGCTGCTTGCGTTATTGATATATTTACCGTTATTCAGTTTGATGTAGTAGCCGCCTGTCGCCGTTTCGAGGGTGACTGCGTAAGGTTTTCCAGTGGTGTTGTATCCAGTGGTGACGGCGTTGTTGGACACTGTTACAGCTGCTGTCTGCAACGCGCTGCTTGATACGGAACTTGTCGCCGCAGTGCCGGCACTCACGCAGACTAAAAGGTATGTGCCGTCGGTCGTAATGTCACTTGCCTTGCTCACGCGACCGAAGTTGCCGCTCTGTAAGACCTCAATGGTATATTCGGCTGTGGCAATGTTACTGTTGTCGAGACCTTCTTTCATCGCGACAGCCTTGACTGTTGTTGTAGCACTAATGCTGATAGGCGCATAATAAATCGAGCTGAGAGTGTCGGGTGTTGAGCCATTTGTGGTGTAGTAGATTGTCGCGCCTTCGGTTGTACAGCTTATCGTAACATTTTGAGTTTCTGTGTAGGTTCCGGCCTCGGGGCTGAATGTCGGGGTGGCGACTTGCGTGCCGGGTGTCTGAACTAATTCGATATCATCTGCATTGCGGGGCATTATTTCCTTGGTTGCGTTGTATTGCAGATAAAGGCCTGTGACATTGTAATTTTCGCCATCGGTGAACGACATTCCGCTGTAAAGTTTGTTGAAAGGCTTTATGGTGTTCGTCCCGTCGGAAAGGACGGACTCTGTCTCGTCATAGCTGACGTTGTTGATTGTGATGACGGCACCGGTATAGACGCCGCTCGTGATCTGGTCGATCGTCATGACGACGGGTTCGACAGTTGTGCCCGGAGTGACTGTGAGTCCCGTTGTTGTCGTCTTGAGATTTGTAAGCTCCGATGAACCTTGATATAATTGGACTTTGCAGGACGCTGTTCCCGTGAGGTGGTCGCCGACGGTGAAACCATGGCCGCTTCCATATATTATGAGTCCTTTGGTGCCGTCGGTCACGTATGCGTTCGAGCCGGCCACGCCCGTGACGACCCAGTTGTTGAATGTTATGGTGACGTCGGTAGCCGTGCTTCCGGCAGCTGTCGCCTTGGCGAAAATCTCGTCCATCGTGGTTAGAGGAGCCTCAATGGTATATGTCGCCGTCGCCACCGAACTGTTGTCGAGACCTTCTTTCATTGCAATAGCCTTGACCGTTGTCGTAGTGCTAATGCTGATAGGCTCCGAATAAATCGTGCTGAGAGTGTCGGGCATCGTTCCGTCAGTGGTGTAAAATATTGTCGCGCCTTCAGTCTCGCAGCTTATCGTCACAGTTTGCGCTTCGGTATAAGTTCCGGCTTCAGGGCTGAATGTCGGGGTCGCAGCAGCATTGCCCGATTCGACTTTCTTGTAAAGTTGCACTGGCTGCTGGCTTGAATACGACGTTGATTTGTAGAAACGAAAGCGCGTCTGGCCACTTGTGCTGTTGAAACGCATGACAGCACCGCCGCCGTTTGTAATAAACACACTGTTGTCGCTGTATGTGATTACTTGTGCGGCAGCGTTATCTCCAGTACTCAAACCATTTGAATTTGCACTGTGTGAAATGTATTTGCCGTTATTGTCTCCGCCTTTGATTTTAACTGAATAGCCGCCATCCATTGTTGCGATGGTGATTGTCACTGATTGTTCTGCGGATATCACGTTTTGGCTGATTGAAGAAGTGGTATAGCAATTAGCAGCATCGACGCCTGTCCAGACGTATGCTGATGTTGCGGATTCTTCATATACGAGAATGTATTCTCCCGACCAGTCGGTGGGTGCAGAAGTGACTTTCTCATACTGCGTTTGCCCAAATGCCGTGAACGCATTTGTGATTAACAGCATCAAAGCTGTCAAAAGAAAGATAAAGTTTCGTCTCATTTTTTTTGTTTTTAGTTTAAATGTTAATGATTATTAATGATTTAAAAAAGAACAATTAAAGCGCAAAGATAAGTCTTTTAAACGTGGAAACAGAAGCCTCGGGAAGATTGCGCCATCCTTTTTATCAACCCGTTATCAATGGTTTGTCAACAGGTTTATCAACAAAAAATCCATCGCGACAAGGTTGAGCAAACTCAAATGAAAATAAAACTTTACAATTTAAAGTAATTTTTAACTTTATGTTAATAATACATTAACACACACAGAAATGTAAAAATTAAAATTAACAATCGTCAGATGATTTCCGCAACGACGAAGTTGCTTCCTCCGACGAAGACGACGTCATCGGGATGCGCGTTGTTGAGTGCCGAGTTGTAGGCCTGCCTGACCGACTCGTAAACACTGCCGCGCAAACCTGCCGAAAAAGCCATCTCCGCCAAAGTCCCGGCATCTAATCCGCGCGGAGAATCAGCCTTGCAAAAATAATATTCGGCATACGACGGCAGCAACGACAAAACGCCGCTGACATCCTTGTCGTTGACCATACCTATAATTATATGCAGCTTTCGGTAATTCATCTCGCCAAACTGCATCACAGTCTCCTTTATCCCTCCTACGTTATGCCCGGTGTCGGCTATCACCAACGGCTTTTTCCCTAAAACCTGCCAGCGGCCCGACAAATGCGTCTTCTCGACAAGTGTCATCAAACCGTCGCGGACGACTTTTTCCGACAAGTCGAATTTATCCTTCAAAACATCCAAGGCACAAATAATCGTGGCGAGATTCTTCTTTTGGTAAATACCGAGAAGAGGGTAGTGCAGGTCTTCAAAAAGCAGAGTGCTGTTTTTCCATACATCAAAAGATTGATAATCTGTATTATTCGTATGAATCCTGTCGCAGTCGATTATCGCATCGGCAAAAAATATCGGGCTGTTCGTTTCTTTAGCTTTATTGATAAAAACAGGCTTTGTCTCGTTTTGCGTCTCACCGATGACGACGGGAACGCCTTCCTTAATGATTCCGGCCTTTTCGACTGCTATTTTTTCAAGCGTGTTGCCGAGAAACTGGATATGGTCGAGGGAGATATTCGTTATTATACTCAACTCCGGCCTGATGATGTTGGTGGCGTCAAGGCGACCGCCCATGCCGACTTCGATTATGGCAATATCGACCTTTTCCCTTTTGAAGTAGTCAAAAGCCATTCCAGTGGCCATCTCGAAGAACGAAAGTTCTTTATTCTCAATAGTGTCCTTATAGTTGCCGATAAAATCTACGACGGCTTCTTCCGTAATCATCTCGCCGTTGACGCGAATCCTTTCGCGAAAATCGCGGAGGTGCGGCGACGTGTAAAGACCAGTCTTGTATCCGGCCTCCTGAAACACCGACGCGATTGAATGCGAACAACTGCCTTTGCCGTTAGTCCCTGCCACGTGTATAGTATTGAAACTATCCTGAGGATTGCCCAAAATATAAAAAAAACTTTTAGTGTTTTCCAAGCCCGGCTTGTACGCGCTCGCACCGACACGCTGATACATCGGCACTTTGGCGAACATCCATTCCGTAGTTTCTCTATAATTCATATTTTATAAAATTTTGAAAATCAATTTCTTATAAGAAAAAAGACGATTTTGTTAAAATTTCGCAAAGATATGAATCTTTTAAAAAATTGACTGCGTTTTTTTCAAAAAAAATAAAAAAGATCAACTTTAATGCTTAACTTTGCACGAAAATCAAAATGAAACGAAACCTGCTTGTCGAACTGCTTGAAACCGGCGAAAAAGTAAGCCTATACTCTCCGCGCTTTGAAGGGGAGGAATATACCGAGTTTGAAAAATTCCTGCTTGAATATAAAAATATGGAGGAGTTTCATAGGGATTTGGGAGTGCTGTTCGCTCGACTTGAAGAAATAAAGAAAAATTTTGCGGAAGACCGTTATTTCCGCTATGAAGGATCTCGATTAGATCGGGTTAGGGCACTTCCCGCCAAGTTTCTTGATTCGTCGCGTCTAAGAGTTTATTGCATCGTGATAAGCAGGAAAGTGGTTATACTCGGTAATGGCGGGGTCAAAACAACTGCTACATACCAAGAAGACCGACATCTGAAAAAATGTGTTGAGACGCTTCAGAAAATTGACTTTGAAATAAAAATGCGTGAAAACCGTAAAATTATAGTCATCAAAGGTTCGCAATTGGAAGGCGAACTGAGTTTTTATATCAAAACAGAGGAGGATAACAAATGATTACCTACAAAATCAATCCCATTATGGAAGAATGTCGCAAATTGATAACTCCTGAAATTAAAAAGCAGGTAGATCTCTGCGTCGCGATCGCCAACAGAGTTTATGACCTTTTGGAAGAACGCGGAATGAGCCAATACGACCTCGCCTGCGCCCTCGGCGAGACAGAGACGGAAGTCAGCGGATGGCTGTCGGGAACACAAAACCTGACGATTGATAAAATCGCGAGAATGGCAACGGTTTTGAACGACGACATCATCTCGACGACATCATCTAAGAAACCGCAGACAAAGAATATAGACCAAATGGCAGCCGAAGACAATATGACGTACGAAAAACGGAAACCGACCACAAATCGGACGAAATAACCTCATACCTTCGTCAAAAAGTCAAATTGTCAAATTGTCTAAATCCCTATCGAGATTCCGACCGACATCGTCGTTCCGGCCTGCGGGAAATATCCGTCGCTGATATATTCACCGTCGCCGACAACGGCACGATAAACCCACGCATTGGAACAATATCGCGCATTGAAAATATTGTTTATCAACAATCTTACCGACAATTCGTTAAATACATTTTGCTTTATTTTGTATGACGCGAGAACGTCTGCCGTGAAATAAGACTCAAGACTCCTTGATTCATCGGAAGTGTTGTCAATATACTGTTTATCAATATATTTGCCGCTCAGTGAAACAGAAAATCCTTCAAAGGGTTTAGCAGTTACTTTTGTGCCGGCGACAACAGGTGGAGAAAATGAAATATCCGTCGTTCCGAGTGCTTCTTTCCTCTGTCCGAGATAGTTCCATGCGTCATCATAAACATCGACGTAATTTGTGTAATCCCTGATTTTGCTGCGGCTGATGCTGATGTTGGCGTCGGCATCAACGAACCTTCCCAATCTGAAGACCGCCGCCAATTCTATGCCGAATCTGTAACTTTTATCGACATTCGTCATGACGGACGCGCCGACGTTGTTTATCTCGCCCGTCTGCACAAGCTGGTCGCGGTAATCCATGAAAAACGCGTTGGCATTCACTTTTATATTCTCCGCCGAGAAAGCATATCCCAATTCATAATCAATAAGTTTTTCGTGTTTCACCCTCGAAAGTTGTTCGTCGTCGGAATAGACATAGATGTCACGGGTCGGCTCGCGGTTCGAGAAAGCCACTGAAAAATAGGCGTTGTTTTTATCGTTTATGGTATAAAAAACTCCGGCTTTTGGGTTGATGAAGTTAAAGGTGTGATTCTGCGTCACGTCCCTCATATCTTCGTGTTTTCCATCAATTGAATGCTTGATAAGTCGGTATTGCAATTCTCCGAAAATATTGATTTTGTTTATCTTATATGACGCATTTGCAAAAATGTCGAAATAGTTTTTATCGCCGTCGTTCTGATACCATTTTCTATTGATGCCGATTTCGTATTCCGTGTTCGTCACGATGCCGTAATGCTTTCCGTCGAAATGATTAAAACTGACGCCTGCAGAAAAGTTCAGCTTATCGGTTTTCTTTTCCAAAGAAGTCTTAAGACCGCAGAAAATATTGTCTAACCATTGTTGTTGCACGGCGTCGGCGTAAAAAAGCGTGTCATGGCCGATTACAAACGAAGGCAGACCATAATATTCGAGAGGCATCTGGTTCATAAAGTTCTCATAGAAGCCTTTGCCGGTAGTCGCGAAAGCCGCAGCCGTGATGACGCATTCTCCATCAAGGTCGCGGGCGTAATGTGCCTGATAATAAGTCTGTTTGTAATTGTCGGTCTCGTTGTCGTAAAAACCTTTGATATTGCCGTCTTTATCGTACATTATTCCCGACGGATTGTATGTCGGATTCGTGTCGATGCTGTCTTTCGGACACCCGTTCCATGCTTGGTAAGTCTTCTCATTGCCGTTCATTACCAGTATTTTAACGAAATTTTTATTGTCAGACCAGATTCCTGACAGATGAAACGAATTTAAGTCGGATTTTGCCCTGTCGATATATCCGTTTGATGTGATTTTACTAATTCGTCCATTGAAAACGAAGCCGTTTTTTGTGCGTCCGGTAGAAAATAGTGCTGTATTTTTCCAAGTGTAGAACGACCCGCACGAACTGTTTATTTGGGCGAACGGCTCCGCTTTAACCTCATCGGTCTTAATGTTTATTGATGCTCCGAAAGCCGCGGCCCCGTTTGATGCCGTGCCTATTCCGCGCTGAATCTGTATATTATCCACAGAAGATGCGATGTCGGGCAGATCGACGAAATAGACCTGATGTGATTCCGGATCGTTAACGGGTATTCCGTTGAATGTCACGTTGATATGTGTCAGGTCGCTGCCTCTCACGCGGAGGCCCGTATAACCGACACCGCCGCCGGCATCCGACGAAGCTACCAACGACGGCGTTCCCTCCATCAAATACGGCAGGTCTGAACCGAAATCCCTTTCCGAAATGCCGGCGGCGTCAACTTCTGTATATGTCAGCGGCATCTCCTTACTCACCCTCGACGCACTGACTGTCACGGCATCGCTAATCACATTGTCTTCCACAAGAGAAACAACAATGTCCGAGCTGTTCCGGTTTTTGACGACCACGGAATAATCTTTATAACCGACAAAACTCACTTTCAACGTGTCTGGCAAAATATTTACTTTTTGAAAACTGAAAAAGCCGTCCGAATTACTCACTGTGTTTAGTCCGTTAGCCGCCAATGCGACATGCGCGCCGGCAAGCGTTTCGCCGTTTCGTCCCTCCCTTACACGCCCCGAAACGGTCGAATCATTTTGGCAGCAGACATCCAACGACATCAGCGTCATAGTGAAAAAAACAAAAAACCTAAAACACATAACTCATTGATTTAATTTGTTTTACAATAAATCAACAGAGGAATGATGAGAAACTCGTTTCCCTGTCTCGGCATTATCCGTATCAGGTTCGGAGGGTTTGATCTCAGCCTGTCTTTCAATCCATAAAAATGGAAAAGGCACCCCTATTGCGACGCCGCAAAGTTAAAGATTTTTATTGTTAGAAGGTACGCTTTTTTTTATTAAAATTGCACTCGTTTTCAATAGTGATTTTATGGCTAAAAGTAAAAAGGCGATTTCCGCAAAAACATCTTCAAAACCTAAAAGAAAATCAGGCAAAGGGCTCAATCCGTGGTCAAAGACGATAATCTTCATATTCATCGCCATCGCATTGATTTTGCTCGTTATAAGATTTGTGTCGAAATGCGAGCGTTCGAAAACGACTGAAGACAATCGCATTGAAAAAGTGCAGGTCGCGACCGATGTTGAGAAGGAGAAAGATGTGAAAGAGAATCAAACTGCCGTTAAAAACGAACCTAAAAAACAGGTGGAAGAAACGCAAAAGAAACTTTCCGACAACCAAAGAGATATTGACGTTCCGGAAGAGATAACTCAGAAATACATCGAAGGCTGCTGGCTCAGTTTCAGCGAAGGCTCTTCTCTCACAATGAAAAAAAACACTTACCGCATAGATTTTTCCGGAGTCGAATCGTCGGAACCCATCGTTGGAAAATATACGCTTGAAAAAGACGTCGTCACCTTTACCACGACTGACGGACCTTGCGAAAAAGTCGTTGGAAAATATAGGGTAAAACTCGTCGGGGAAGATATAAAGTTCGTATGCAAAAGCGACGACTGCCTCAAGAGGAAGAGCGCACTCGTCTCCGAATGGGAATGGTTCACCGAATAACATTCAAACAAGCAATCTTATTCAAAATCAATGCAAAGCAATTTATAAAAGTTACCAATAGTTAAATCATTTTCTTTACAGTTAAAATCATTTTCAAGTATGAAGGAAACTATTCTTATCGTCGATTTCGGTTCTCAGGTCACGCAGCTCATCGGCCGTCGCCTGCGCGAAATCAACGTCTATTGCGAAATACATCCTTTCAACAAACTGCCTGAGATAACATCCGATATTAAAGGTGTAGTCCTAAGCGGCAGCCCGTGCTCCGTCAGAAACGAGAACGCACCGTTCATCGACCTGACGAACATCCGCGGACGTCTTCCGATTCTCGGAATCTGCTATGGCGCACAGTTTATGGCACAGCATTTCGGAGGCTCTGTAGAGTCGTCACTCGCACACGAATACGGACGTTCCATGCTGACTGTCACGGACGAAAAATGTCCTTTGTTCAAAGGCGTTTCCAAACATAACCAGGTATGGATGTCGCATGGTGACACAATATCGAAGATTCCGAATAATGCAAAGGTAATCGCAAGTACCGACGAAGTTGAAAATGCCGCATACCGTTTCACAAACGAGGAAACATACGCAGTGCAGTTCCATCCGGAAGTCTTTCATACTATCGAAGGCGCGAAAATGATTGCCAATTTTGCTTTTGAAATCTGCGGATGCAGCGGCAACTGGACTCCTGACTCGTTTATCGAGACGACGATAGCGGCGCTTCGCGAGAAAATCGGCGACGACCACGTCATCTGCGGACTCTCCGGCGGCGTTGACAGTTCTGTAGCTGCCGTCCTTCTGAATAAAGCCATCGGCGACAGGCTCCACTGCATATTCGTCGATAACGGACTTCTGCGACTTGATGAGTTTGAAAACGTCATGGAGTCGTATAAAGGCCTCGGCCTCAACGTTGTCGGTGTCAATGCCGGGAAACTCTTCTTAGACCAACTTGCCGGCGTCTCCGACCCTGAGAGAAAACGAAAAATCATAGGCGCGTTGTTCAGTGAAGTCTTCGAGGCGGAAGCAAAGAAAATACAGGGCGCAAAATGGCTCGCTCAAGGCACAATCTATCCCGATGTCATCGAAAGCGCGGGCGTCAACGGCACAAGCGTGAAGATAAAGTCACACCACAACGTCGGCGGACTGCCTGAAAAAATGAACCTCAAGGTTGTCGAACCGTTACGTGCTCTCTTCAAAGACGAGGTGCGCCGCGTCGGACGCGCACTCGAGATGCCGCGCGAACTCATTGCGAGACATCCTTTCCCGGGGCCAAGCCTCGCCATACGCATCATAGGCGAGATTACGGAAGAGAAACTGAGAATCCTGCGCGAAGCCGACGACATCTTCATCTCAAGCATGAAAAACTGGAAATGCGAACTGCCGAGCGCGTCATATCCTGATGAGACCGCCGATAACCTGTACGACAGCATCTGGCAGGCGGGAGCCATCCTTCTTCCGATAAAAACCGTCGGTGTGATGGGGGATGAGAGGACATACGAATTTACTATCGCACTGCGTGCCGTCATATCGACAGACGGAATGACAGCCGACTGGGTGCATCTTCCTTACGAATTTCTCGCGAAAGTGTCAAACGACATCATTAACAAAGTCAAAGGCGTGAACAGAGTATGCTACGACGTCTCATCAAAACCGCCGGCGACAATCGAGTGGGAATGATTTACTTTGTAAACGTCGTTGAACTTTTAAGGTTGTTAAAAACTATACTTGCTGAATCTGTTTTCCCGAAAAATTATTTTTCTTGCAACCGAAAAAAATATATCTTTGCAGCCGAAAAAAATAAAACACAAATAGTTCAATCATTTAAAAATTTAAAAATCACGTAAGAAACAGAAAGAATAAATTAAAAAAGACATATTAAAAAGTAGCGTTTACTTTTTGCTTGTACATTCAAGAAATCGCCAGTTTTTAGAATACAATAACATGGGCAGAGAGTGAGCCACGCGCGTCAGGTGTGGGGTTAACTTGTTTGTTATTGTAGGTGTTTGGCGATACCTTTGAATGGGACAAGGTAACGTCGCACCTCTTTTTTATGCCTTCACCTTGGGAAAATCAGATTATACCACAAATAAAATTAAAAACATTAAAAACCGACGGGGCCGGATGGGATATAACACGGCAAAAAAAAAGATGAATAGAAAAGTTACATTGGTTTCAATTCTCACAGCATTGATCATCATGGTATCCGGGTCATTCGAGACCATTTCAGCACAGAACAAGCAACTTCAGAGAGCGAAAAAGAAAATGGCAAAAGAACAGGTGAAGAAATACAAGAAGGAAGGCTGGCAGGTTGACGGGACGACCAAATCGCTTGAGGTGGCGTTGCTCGAGCACTACGAAAAGCTTGAAGATGAGAACAACCGCGAACTGCTCGGTACTGCCGACGGCTGCAAGTCGCGCAATGTCTGCCAAAACGAGGCCCTGAACAACGCGATGATCAAATACGCGCAGGAAGCGAAGTCGCATGTTATGGGACGTGTCAACAGCGAGATAGGCGATGTCGATGAAGTCGAACTCGACAGATTCTATGCGGCATACGAGCGTCTCGTGTCGTCAACGATAGAGGGCGAGTTGAGGTTGAGTGTATCCTTGTATCGTGAGAAGAAAGACGGCACAAGGGAATATAACTCATTCTTCATCGTGAACGAGGACCAGGCGTCGAAACGCCGTGTCAAGGCGATGCAGGACGCAGCCAAGGAGTCGGAGGCCGCACAGAAATTCGCCGAGCAGATTTCGGATTTCGTAAGAGAAGGCTTTGAACTAAGCGAATAATGAGGCCGTTTCTTGTTAGGACTTTCGTATTATTTTTGCTGATGACATCCGGCTCAATGATGTTCGGCCAGAAAGACGTTGTGAGAAACGTCAAGGCGGAGGGCAGCTGGGATGTCGTCGGCGACGTGTCGCCGGCAATGGCCAAGGAAAAGGCTCTCTTTGAAGCCAAGAAGAACGCACTCAGGAAGGCGGGACTGCCTACTGACGTGCGTTCTATGTCGTTCTCCTCCATCGCCAAAGGCGAACAGAATTACGAGGAGGAAGACTTCAACCAGATAAACTCCGTGTTCATCAGCGGCTCGGTGATACTGAAAAAGGAGCCAGAGTTCAAGTCGAACTACGACGGAAATAATTATACCATAACGGCTTCCATCGTGGCCGATGTCATCTCGGATAAAGGCAGAGACCCGGAATTTGCGGTGGAAGTCAAAGGTTTCGACTTTCATTATAAAAACGACGACAAACTCACCTTTTCCGTGAAGCCGTACAAGGACTGTTACCTGCGCGTGTTCTGGTTCACAAACACCACGACCGGCGAAGGTGATCTTCTTTATCCGATTGACGCTTTCAACAACGACATCGTCCTGAAGGAAAAGACGACTTACGGTTTCCCGCTGTCGAGCGAATACGAAGTTGCAAAGAAGAAAATAAGTTACAGGCTCCATATCGAGGGCGACAAGGAGACGAATTTCATCTTTATTGTCGCGACAAAGAAAAAGATCCCGTATATCGGCGAGGTCAACTATCAGAATTTCTTCAAATGGTATCATGAAATAGATGCCAATGAGAAGACCGAAATCGCCGGTTATCAGATTATCATAACGAAATAACACTTTACGTGAATAATCACAAAAACAAACAAATTATGTATAAAAAATTATTGATGACGCTCGCACTTGCTATCACAGGCTTCTGCTGTCTTGCCCAGGAATCGGAGATAGTGTCGAAGAGCTACACAGTCGTCCTTGAAGACAGGGCGACGGTGCTGAAGAAAATAGAGGAGGCAAACATAGAACTTCAGAAAGTCTGGCAGCAGGAGTTGGAACTGAAGAAAAAGGATTTTCTCAAAGAGGAGAATAAAACGGAAAATATCGTTGTGGACGTGAGTCCGGAGGTTAAGATTGAGAAGTCGGAAGACGGCGGCGACGAGATGAACCTCAACCTCGGTTTTTCATACGAGACAGTGGTGCACGACAAGGATCTTACCGTGATAATGAACAACATCAAGACCGATGATTATCCTTTAGGTAAATATGATTTGACGGCATCTAATGCCTGTACCATGACACTTGAGTTCATCAGGAACAAACTCGACAACGAACTCTCGGCATATTTTTCCAAAGGTCAGAAGGTCACGATAAAAATAACAGGCGCCACCGACGGCAGCCCGATACGTTCGGCGATACCGTACTTCGGCGAGTACGGCGATTTCAACAACAAACTCATCTACCTTAACGGACAACTTCATTCGATGACCGTCACTAAAGAGAGCGGAATAACACAGAACTCACAACTCGGATTCCTGCGCATCCAAGGCGTGGAACAGTATTTGAAGACATTCGTCAATGTCTTGCAGAGAACCGACAACACCTTCCAAATTTATGCTGTCGAGAACAAGGAAAAGGGGGCACAATACCGCCGTATCTCCATTGAAATCATCGTTCACGGGGCGTTCAACAACCAGGTTGAGCAGGAAATAGCGAAAAAGACAGACATTCCGCAGGTTGAAGCAAAGGACATCATCTCGGATGTCGATGTCAATATCCCGGAAACGTCTGAAAGCAACGAGAACGGAATTGTCCTCATCATCGCCAACGAGAACTACAAGAACAGCGAATATGTCGGCAACGTGCCGTTCGCGAACAACGACGGCAAGATTTTTAAGGAATATTGCATGAAGACTCTCGGAATTCCGGAAAGGCAGATAAAATTTGTCGAAGACGCGACACTTAATGGCTTCAACGACGGCGTGAAATGGCTCGCGAGAAACGCCGTGGCGTGGGAAGGCGATGCAAATGTCGTGGTTTATTATGCCGGTCACGGCGTGCCGGATGTGAAGACTGAGAAGGCTTACATGGTGCCTGTTGACGGCTCGCCAATCGATGTCGAACAGCTTTACAGCCTTGAAAAACTCTACAATACGCTCGGCACGATGCCTGCCAAATCTGTCACGGTATTCCTCGACGCCTGTTTCAGCGGCACGAGACGCAACGGACAGATGATGGTCGAGGGCACGAGGTCTGTCGTCATTGATGTCGAAGAAGAAGTGCTTAAGGGAAACGTAATTGTTTTCAGTGCAGCCGACGGCTTCCAGACGGCACACTCGTTCAGGGACAAACGCCACGGACTGTTCACGTATTATCTGCTTAAGTCGCTGCAGGACAGCAACGGCGAAATTACTCTTGATGAGCTGTTCTCGAAAATCAAACGCGGCGTGATGCGTGAAGCAAGCCTCAACTCATACGACCAGACACCAACGGTGAACATGCCTTCGGAACTTGAAGTATTATGGAAAGAATTCACACTCAAATAAAACCGTTGATCATGAAAGCTAAAATAACATTTATAATGACATTGGTCTGCCTTCTCACGGGAATCGACATGAAGGCGCAGAATAATCTCAGCAACATTGATGTGCAACAGCAGGATACGGTCATATATGTCTCATACGACCTGCAACACAAGTCGGATATTTATCTATATGTCTCGTTGAACAACGGAAAGACTTTTCTCGGGCCTATGAATTATGTGAGCGGTGACGTCGGATACAATGTCCATTCGGGTGAAAAGAAGGTTGTCTTCTGGTATGCCGTGTCTGAAATGGGCTACTTCAGCAACAGCAACGTCAAATTCAAGATAGTGGCGAAGTCGAGCAAGGACGGCTATCTGAATAAGGCCGACCTGCAATATGTTAAAGTTGACGGCGAAAAGCCGTTTGAGATCGGCATGACGGAAGTAACTGTCTATCAGTACGCCCAGTTCGTGGAGAACACGGGATATAATACGACGGCGGAGCTTTCCGGATACAGTTATGTGTGGAACGGCTCAAGCTGGGAGAAGAAACCTGGTGTGAACTGGAACACCGACAACAACGGCAAAATTATCAGCATCACCGATTCGCAGTCTAAGCCTGTCACGAACCTGTCTTACAAAGACGTGGTGGCGTTCTGCGAATGGGCCGGATGCCGCCTCCCGTCTGTTGAGGAATGGACAATCGCGGCCAAAGGAGGAGAATCAACTATATATAGCGGCAGTAATAAAGCCCATGATGTGGCGTGGAACTACAACAACGCCGGTGGTAAAACACGCAACGTGGCATCGAAAAAAGCCAACGCCTTCGGTATCTACGACATGTGCGGCAACGTGGCGGAATGGACTTCCGACAAGACCGGAAATGAGTACGTCTTCTGCGGAGGCAGCTGCTATTCCGGCACCGACAACTGCACCGTTGATTCAAAATCACACTCGGTGGCGACTGGATCAAACTCTCTCGTGGGCTTCAGGGTAGTGAAGGCATCGTCGAAAGACATGGCACTGCCGGTCATAATGATTGAAGAAAACAGAAATGACGAGCCGTCATTCACCGAGCAGAAGAGCTTCATCTCGCAGAGTGGCGAAAATACCTTCACCGTTAACGGTGTCACCTTCGAGATGATTGCCGTTGAGGGCGGCACGTTCACGATGGGCGCGACCTCCGAGCAGGAGGACGACGCATTTGACGACGAGAAGCCGACCCACAGCGTGACGTTAGGCGACTACTACATAGGGAAGTTCGAGGTGACGCAGGAACTTTGGGAGGCGGTGATGGGCAGTAATCCGAGCTATTTCAAGGGGAGCAAACTTCCTGTGGAGAGTGTCAGTTGGGACGACTGCCAAGAGTTCATCACAAAGCTGAACAACCTGACTGGGGCGAACTTCCGTCTTCCCACGGAGGCTGAGTGGGAGTATGCGGCGCGAGGGGGAAACAAGAACGGTGGGTGCAAATACAGTGGGAGCAACAATATAAACGCAGTGGCGTGGTATTGGGGATTTAGCAGTTATGAGACTCACACCGTAGGAACGAAATCGCCAAACGAACTCGGAATCTACGACATGAGCGGTAACGTATTGGAGTGGTGTCAGGACCGGTACGGGAACTACGGCAGCGATTCTCAGACCGACCAGCAGGGGCCGTCTTTAGGCTCCTACCGCGTTCTTCGCGGCGGTAGCTGGCGCACCCTTGATAGGTACTGCCGTGTCTCGTCTCGGGACAGCAATACTCCCGACTCACGGGGCTACTACTATGGTTTCCGCCTCGTCCTTGTTCTTTAGTTTCACCAAAGGACATCAGTCTGAAATGCTAAGCTGGAGATGGGAGAAAAGTTTGCTCCACTCAGCTACGCTTGGTCGCAAAGACGATGTTTGTTTGAAAAAACTTAAAAAAAAGTAGTTGTTGGTGTTGCGGCGAAGCCGCAACACCAACTACTATTTTTTTACACCACCAACCGCCGCGCGTCATTGCGAGCGACCGCAGGGAGTCGAGCAATCTCTTGTTTTTGTCCTCCCAATTGCCGCGCGTCATTGCGAGCGACCGCAGGGAGTCGAACAATCGTCGGCGCAACAAGTTTAATTCGTAATTCGTAATTCGTAATGTGTAATTCGAAATGTGAAATGTTTTTAGACCTTAGACTTTCGACTTTAGACTTTAGACTTTAGACTTTAGACCGTTCAAACGGTTAAGAGAGGTTCAAAAAGTTCGAAGGGTTCGAGGGAGTCAAAAGGTCAAATTGTCAAATTGTCCAATTTTTTTGTAATTTTGCAGCCGTAAAAACAAAAGATTATGAAATACCCAATCGGAACCCAGACGTTCAGCACCATCATCGAGGAAGGCATGGTGTATGTGGATAAGACAGACCTCGTTTACAACCTCGCGCAGAAACATGTCTGCTTCCTGTGCCGTCCGCGCAGGTTCGGAAAGTCGTTGTTAATATCAACATTGGAAAGCTATTTCAAAGGTGAGAAGGAACTTTTCAAAGGCTTGAAAATCGAAGAGTTGGAGAAAGACTGGACGCAATATCCTGTGTTCAGGATAGATTTTTCCAAAGGTAATTTCAAAGCCCCTGGTTACATTTCCAATGTCGTGAGAAATTGTCTTGACAAATGGGAGGAGGAGTACGGTGTCAGTAAAAAATACGAAGAGGTCGGCATCCGTTTCTCAAACGTCATCGCTGCGGCGCACGCGAAGACTGGCCGGAAGGTTGTAGTCCTCATCGACGAATACGACAAGCCTATGCTCGACGTGCTCATGGAGCCTCAGGAGCAGCTCAACCGCGATGCGCTGAAAGAGATATACAGCACCTTCAAGGAAACCGACGAGCATCTCCGCTTCGTGCTTCTCACGGGCGTCACCAAGTTCTCGCAGGTGAGCGTGTTCAGCGGCTTCAACCAGTCGGAGGACATCAGCATGAACCCGAAGTTCGACGCGCTGTGCGGCATCACGAAAGACGAACTCGTTGAATATTTCGATTCGGAGATAGAAGCGATGGCAGAGGAACTCGGATATTCCAAGGATGAGATGTATCTTCGTCTCAAGAGGCAATACGACGGCTACCACTTCTCCAAAAAGATGCTCGACATATTCAATCCTTACAGTGTGCTAAACGCATTGATGAAACGGGAATTGAATGACTACTGGTTCGCATCTGGCACCCCGACATACCTCATGCGCCTGCTCGACCGCAACAAGACCGATATGCGTGACATTCTGAGCCGGCAGTATGAAAGCAGCTATTTCATGGACTACAAGGCGGACACCGAAGATCCTCTCGCGATGATTTACCAGAGCGGCTACCTGACAATCAAAGGATATGAGAATCTCGGCGGCACTTATTTCTACGCATTGGACTACCCTAATGTGGAGGTGAAGAAAGGCTTTGTGGCGTTGCTGGCCAACGATTACTTCAAGATGACTAACGTCCAGCAGCCTCTCGCACTGACGATAAACAAGGCACTCATGCAAGGCCGCACCGACGACATCCGCGGCGAACTGTCATCGTTCTTCGCCTCAATCCCTTACAACGCGAACTATCAGGAACGCGTTTGGAGCTACGAGAGTCATTATCATTATACTTTGTACCTGATATTCAGACTTTTATCCTGCTACACGACTTTAACTGAAAAGGAAAACTCAAGAGGCCGCGCCGACATCATCGTCGAGACAAACGATTACGTTTATATTTTTGAATTTAAATTGGACGGCACGGCATCCGAGGCGTTGAAGCAGATTGACGATAAGGGCTATGCGGAGCCTTACGCTGCAGATCCGAGAAAACTGTTCAAGATAGGTGTTGGATTTTCGAGCGAGAAGAAGAATATCACTGAGTGGGAAGTGATATGAGATTGCATAGACGCAGCGCAGCGCGTCTGAAGGAGAGTTATAGGCAGTGAAAGAAATTTATGATTTCTTGCCGTTATCTGATTAAATTTCATTATCTTCGCGCTTTGAAATGGCAGACTCGAAAACTTGTTACCGAAATTATTGATGCCGTCCAACACACTGTTAACAATCAATAGAATAAGAAACCGACTATCAACAAAGAACATCATAATATGAAACAAATCAACTGGAAGAAGGAAATAGACGCTTACGCGATGCTAATCATCGGCTCGTTGCTTTTCGCTGTGGGCGACATCATGTTCTCTAACCCTTACCACCTCGCACCGGGCGGCACGTGGGGATTGTCAAACGTTCTCAACGCCATAGCACCATGGAAGGTCTCCCTCTACGCCGTCTGCATGGATATTCCGCTGCTCGTGATAGGAACGCTTATCCTCGGACCCAAATTCGGTTTTAAGACGATTTTATCGACTATCCTTATATTCGCGTTCTCTTACGTAATAGAGATGTCTTGGGGTTATCATCCCGTTATTCACCAGGGAATATACGACACACACAACCTCGTCAACCTGCCTGATGGACTTAACAACTTGTTAGTCAAAGTGGAATATGAAGCAGACGGCATTCAGTCGTTCTACTTCCTTCCTGATTACTTCATGAATACAATGGTCACAGGACTCATCTACGGTGTCGCCATCGGCCTCGTGTTCAAATCAGGCGCGACATCAGGAGGCAGCGACATCATTTCGATGATTCTCCATAAATTCACCAAGATTTCACTCGGAACGCTCGTCATGATCGTTGACGGAATCATCACATTCACAACAATGTTCATCAGCAACGAAAAGTCGATAGACGCTATCACGGCCAACCTCAAACTGCCTCTCTATTCGTTCATCGTGGTCTTTATCGAAGGCATCTTGATAGACGTCGTTGTTGACGGTTTCAGCAAGCCGAAGACCGTTTTCATCATCACCGACAAAGTTGACGATATTCGCGAATACATCATAAAGAACCTCGGCAGGGGAGCGACAAGTTTCGTCGGAAAAGGTATGTTCGAAGGTGCTGAAAGACACATGATTTACGTCTCTCTGCAGCGTGGGGAACTCGTGAAACTCAAAGCCGCCATCCATGCCGTTGACCCAACCGCCTTCGTCAATATTCTCGACAGCACGGAAATACTCGGAAACGGATTTAAACCTTTGGTTGAAGAATAACAATACAATATATTGATGTTGAAGAAATTTATATTGGCATTATTTGCAATTTCGTCATTATTCGGAAAGACTTTTTCGCAATGCGATACGACTTACCGCGTCGCCCTGATGATGCCTCTTTATCTCGAACAGGTCGATGAAGTGACATACAGACAGTCGTCGTCGTCAAAGACAATGCTTCAGAAACCATTCTCATACATTCAGTTTTATGAGGGCTTTATAATGGCTGTTGACAGCATCTCGACATCAAAAGGAGTCTGCATTGACCTTAATGTTTACGACATTACGACCGATACTGCGTCAGTTAATGATGCTTTGAACGATACATGGCTCGCAAATGCGGATTTGATAGTCGGGCCGTTTCACGTAAAACCGTTCGAGCAGCTGTCGAAGTTCGCCTTGGCACACAATATACCGATTGTCAATCCCGTAACTAACAGAAGTTCGCTTATAAACGACATGCCGACCGCTATCAAGACAAAACCTTCCGAAGAAGCGCAAATGGAAAGCCTCAGACAACTTCTCGCTAAAAATTACGCCGAGGCCAAAGTGTTTGTCGTCAATATGTACGAAGAACCAACGACTGATATTTACAAAATAGAAGACATCGCAAAAAGCGTCACCGGAAGTGAAGTCGTGCACGTAAACATGCTGCAACACGAAGAGCACTACATATTGAGAGACGAGTTTTCAAACGAAATGGAAAACGTCGTAATCGTCTATGCCGATGACAAGGCTCTCGCCGCAGAAGCCGTCAACGTGATAAATCGTTATACCGACGATTTTGATGTTACACTAATCACTCTGCCAAAGTGGGGTAGGTACGACGGACTTTTCGATGATTATTTAGTGAAGATGAAAACCGTTTTCTTCGATGACATCTTCATTGACTACAACGATTTGGACGTCCAGCATTTTGTGTGCGACTTCAGGTCGAGATATGTCACAGAACCAACAGATTACGCCTTTATTGGTTTTGATACAGGATGGTATTTCCTCAACGCACTGAAACAATTCGGACGTGAATTTCCTTACAATCTCGGAGGTTTTGAATCACGCACCCTTTCAACAAAATATCGTTTTACGACCGACTATTTCAACGGACAGGAAAACACATATTGGAACATTTATCAATACATCAATTACGAAAAAGTATTGATTCCGATAGATTAAAGCGCATTTTACCGACATGAGAGTTATTTGGATTGCATTATTTTCTTCGATAATGCTTGCGTCATGTGCAAACGCTGACGACGGATTTGAATATTCCTATTGGGACAACGGCAACATCAAGACAAAAATGAGCAAGGTCAACGACACACTCGACGGAGAGAATTTTTGGTATTATGAAAACGGGAAACCGCAGATGAGCGTAACATATTCCATGGGTGTAAAAAACGGAAAATCCTGCCGTTGGTACGAAAACGGTCAGCCTGAAGCTGTCTATTTCTATAATGACGATGTCTTCGACAGTATTTATGAGGCGTATGACACCGACGGACATCTCGTCAGCCGCGCTTTTTACAAAGAAGGCAGACTGAACGGAACATTCCAGCAGTGGTACGGTGACGGAAAGAAATACGTTGACGGAGAATACCTTGACGACATGATGCACGGTAGCTGGATAATGTTTTACCATAACGGGGCAGTGGCTTCAAACGCCGTTTTCGACAGAGGCACCGGCATTCAGAAAGGATATAGCGACGACGGAGGCCGCCTGATGACTCTGATTCACTATAAAAACAACAAGAAAAACGGAGAAGAACTACATTATTCTCCTGACGGAAAAATCGTGGAAACACTCCTTTGGGAAGACGGTGAATATGTAGGAAAAAAATAATTTAAAAAAGTGTTTACTATCATAAAAAGTAGTAACTTTGCAGAAAATTTAAAAAGTTTAACCATTAAATATCAAAGTAATGAAAGTTAACGAAATTATGGCTAACCTTGAGGCCAAGCACCCAGGAGAAGCCGAGTACTTGCAAGCAGTACGCGAAGTCCTTGAAACCATCGAGGAAGAGTACAACAAACATCCAGAGTTTGAAGCGGCTAAAATCGTCGAAAGAATTGTCGAACCGGATCGTATCTTCACATTCCGCGTGACATGGGTTGACGACAAAGGCGAAATCCAGACCAACCTGGGTTACCGTGTCCAATTCAATGCCGCCCTCGGCGCATATAAGGGAGGTCTCCGCTTCCACAAGGCTGTCAACGTTTCCATGCTCAAATTCTTGGGCTTCGAACAGATCTTCAAGAACTCACTCACCAATCTGCCTCTCGGCGGTGCAAAAGGTGGTGCGGACTTCGATCCGACAGGCAAGAGCGATGCTGAAATCATGCGTTTCTGCCAGGCCTTCATGTATGAACTGTGGAGAAACATCGGTCCTGACCAGGACAGCCCGGCTGGTGACGTCGGTGTCGGCGGTCGCGAAATCGGCTACCTCTATGGTATGTACAAGAAACTCGCCCGCGAGCACAGCACAGGTGCTTTGACAGGCAAGAGCTACGGCTGGGGTGGTTCACTCATGCGTCCCGAAGCAACAGGTTTCGGCGCCATCTACTATGTTGACCGTATGGTGAAACAGAAAGGTGACACTCTGAAAGGTAAGAAGATCGCCCTCTCAGGCTTCGGTAACGTCGCTTGGGGTGCAGCACAGAAAGCTACCGAACTCGGTGCTCAAGTCGTCGCCATCTCCGGCCCGGACGGTGTCTGCGAAATAAAAGGCGGTATGGACAAAGCCATGTTCGACTATATGCTCGTCATGCGTGCCAACAACCACAACAAAGTTGAAGAAATGGCTCAGCAGTTCCCCGACAGAGCAGTGTTCACTCCTGGTAAGAAGGCTTGGAGCGTTAAATGCGACATCGCTTGCCCGAGCGCATTCCAGAACGAATTGAATGAAGATGATGCCAAGATGCTTCTCGCCAACGGCGTTAAGTATGTTGCTGAAATCTCCAACATGGGTTGCCAGCCTGCAGCTATCGCAGCCATCCAGAAAGCCGGTGTTCCTTTCGGTCCCGGTAAGGCCGTCAACGCCGGTGGCGTCGCCACTTCTGGTCTTGAAATCTGCCAGAACGCCGGTCACATCAACTGGACAGCTGAAGAAGTTGACAAGAAGTTGTTCAAGATTATGAACGACATTTATGACCTCTGCGCTGAATACGGCAAACAGGCCGACGGCAGCATCAACTACGTTAAGGGTGCTAACATCGCCGGTTTCATGCGCGTTGCAAAAGCTATGCTCGCACAGGGTACTATATAATCTGATTTAAAGATTGAATACTAATCGAGGGCGCATCGTTGATGCGCCCTCGATTTTTTGTTTTTAAGTAGATTCTGTGAATTGGTGCGATACACTCACTCCCAATCAAATCGTCAAACAGTCAAATCATCAAAAAACTATATCGGCGCAACGAAGTGTATCGACAAGGCACCTTCGCCAAGTGTGTTGAAACCATATTCGAAACGGAAGACGCGGTCGTAATAGGTAACCATGTCCAAACCGATACCCGTGCCGAAAAGCATCTTCTCCCTCAAACGCGATAAGTCATCGTCTCCGCCTTTCCACGCGTACCCGAAATCAAAAAAAAGGTTCGCATAAAACGCCAAATGAAACTTCCCGAACTTGTTATTCCGAATGCCTGAAATATAACCTTCCGCCTTCTTGTAAATCTCAAACTTGAGGTTGTTTTTCATGATGCCGTAGTCGGCAGCGTCAACAACATACAAATCGTAACCTCTGACGATGTCGTTGCCGTATCCCAAGCCTTCGTTGAGAAAATAACGCGGCGAGCCGGAATCGGCGAGCCGCAAAGTGACATTCGACGCCCAATACCATCTGCCCTTGATGTGAAAATATTTGTCTAAAATCATTTTCGCATAGAAAAAATCGACATCGTTGTCAGTCAAACCAAGACCTTTCTTCGTCACTTCCAACTCCGCATAATAGCCGTTCAACGGATATGGGTGAATGTCACGATAATCGTGCTTGAAATCTAACGAGAGAGAAAAATACTGAAAACGCGTCCCATGAGCATTTGCAAAATCGTCATTGAGAATGCTGATGTTTTTATCAAAATCGCGGTCATCATACGTTATGGCCAAAGACAACTTGTCGCGATAGCCGAGCCGCAGATAAGGATTGACGACAGCGTTAAATGCCGAATGCGCATGTCCCGACGCTGCCTGATAAAACACCACTTTGTCTTTTTTAGTCGCATAGGCAGATTCCTTGTCGAAACAAAAACCCGCCGCGACGTATAACCCAATCATCTTTTTCTTGGTGAGATACGGGATGTCGTAAGAAATCGCATATTTTTGGTTGTAACCCGCGATAATCGTCAAATCCAAACGATGCTGTCTGCCGAGAAAGTTGTTGTAAATCAAATCTCCTCCATAACTGATGCGTTCCAAACGGCCTTCCTCAAAATACGACATGATGTTTCTGTCGGCATAACGTAAAAATGGAATAGGCCAGAGGTACCATCTCTCGGTCAACTTGACATCAATATTGATGTTTTCTGAATCAGAAACTTCATTTACAATGATGTCGGCAAAGTTGAAAAGCGAAGTGTTTAAAAGATTTTCACGACTTTCCTTGATGTGCTTTTCAAGTTCGGTGCGTGAAATCGTGTCACCTGAATGAACAGTCATCTCGCGAAGGACGATTTCATTACGAGTAATCTCATTTCCTGTTATATTGATTTGATTTACAACGATAAAATCATTCTCGTCATCTGATTGAGCATAGACGGCTGAGGCGATAAGAAGCAGATATATAAAAATTACATTCCTCATTCGTCGGCGTTTATCATGTTGACGTAGTTTGTGTATCTCCATTGCTGAATCAGTCCGTCGGCGACAGCCTTTTTTACTGCGCATTGTGGTTCGTGAAGATGCGTGCAGTTGGAAAACTTGCATGAATCCATTAGGGCCCTCATCTCCGGAAATCGTTGTGCGAGAGTATCTTTATCAATGTCGAACAAACCGAATTCCTTTATTCCGGGTGTATCGATGATATAGCCTCCGAAAGCAAGTGGAAATATCTGCGAAAACGTTGTCGTATGCATTCCTTTTTCATGAACTTCGCTGATGACGCCTTCTTTCAGATTGAGCGCGGGGTCTAACCTATTGATGAGTGCCGATTTTCCGACGCCGGAATGTCCGGAAAGAAGACTGAGTTTGTCGTGCAACAAGTCTTTGAGCCGCTCGGTGTTAAAACCGGTTTTAGCCGAAACCATGAAAGTCTCGTAGCCGATTTCGTTGTATGCTTTGCAGAGTGTCTCGACCTGCTGCAGCTGTTCGTCGTCGTAGATGTCGTTTTTATTGAAGACGATGATTGTCGGGATGTGGTAAGCTTCGGCGGTAACGAGGAACCTGTCAATAAAGCCTGTCGAAGTTCTTGGATAGGCGAGTGTCGCCACGAGCACGGCCTGATCGACATTTGATGCTATGATGTGTGATTCTTTCGATAGGTTGACTGACTTGCGTATTATCACGTTATTGCGTGGAGCCACTTTCTCGATGACGCATGTCTCTTTACCTTGTTCCTGTTCAAAGGAGACGACATCGCCGACTGCAACGGGATTTGTCGTGCGAAGACCGTTCAGTCGCATTTTTCCGCGCAGACGGCATTGCCAGATGTGTCCGTCACAATCTTCGACCTCATACCAACTGCCGGTCGATTTTATCACCCTGCCTTCGGACATTATCTTTCGCCAAGATGTTTTGCCACTCTCGACTCCAACTCGTCAATATTGAAGTAGCGTTCCACTATCACGCCTTCGCCATTTACAAGGATGAATGCGGGTATGGCCATAATGTTGTAGTCTTTTGCAAAATCAGCGCGCGGGTCGAGGACGACATTCCATGTTATACCTTCATTTGCAATAGCTTCCACCGTTTTGTTGGGATTGTCGTTAATGGCGATGCCGACGACGTTCATTTCCGGATATTTCGCAGCCACCTCTTTTATCGTGGGAAGAGCCATGCGGCAAGGCATACACCAGCTCGCCCAACAGTCGATGAGTGTGTATTTGTCTTTTTCAAGAAGCGAAAGCAGTGAAACATCTTCACCGCCAATGGTATGGAGGGTTGCGTCTGGTGCCTTACGACCTGCAGATGTGTTATCGACAATGTCGATACGTTTCTTAAGCATCTTCACAATGGTATCGTTTTTCATTTCGCTGCCGATCTGTCCATAATAAGCCTTCACTTCGTCAAAGCCGAGAATATCGAAGCAATAAAGAAGAATTGATGCGCCGATGACATCGTTCTTGTTTTTTGCCCAGTTTTCTTCAAAATAGGCGGGAAGAACCATCATAATGCTGTCTTCATTGCGTCCGCAGATCTCGACGATACTGTCAATATCGTCCTGCCATCTCGCATAATCTTCGTTAAGAGGCGTTCCCGAGGCGTAATTTTTTTCAGGAACAAGTTTTATGTCGCCGCCTTCGGCAATGAATGACCAAACAGTCCTTTTGTCTTTCAACGACAATTGGGCAATAGCGGGAGATTTGATGCTTCCGGTCATGACGAAGTTATGATCAACGACGGCTGCCGAATTGGAAGGTGTCTCATCAGGGAAAAGGTAAAGATAGACTGAATCTGCATTGATTTGTTCCGGAAGAGTGCCTTCGATTTTGTAATCGGAGCCGGTGCAAGCCTGAAGTATAATCAAGGCCGCGAAGATTTTAACAATATGTTTCATTTCTTTAAAAATAAGCGTTATTGCGTGCAAAGGTAGGAAATATTTTGTCTCAAATAATGTCGTTTCGGACGTTTTTTTGAGACAAAAAAAACAGACCGTGTTTTGCGGTCTGTCAAGTGAACTAGGCGGGAGTCGAACCCACAACCGCCTGATCCGTAGTCAGGGACTCTGTCCAATTGAGCTACTAGTCCATCGCGTGATTGCGAGTGCAAAGATACGACTTTTTTCATAACATGTTCACTTTTTTTTCAATTATTTTTGATGTGAATATTTTCGTACTTTTTGAGAGGTATTTTATCATCAAGAACGCAAAGGCGTAGGCAAGTAACGAAAAAAATTGTATTTTTGTGTCTTATTCATTTTAAAATGTGTGCGTAATGAACAAACATTTGATTCTTAATATCTTGGTCGTCATCATTATGTCGGTTCCTTTTTCGTTGAAAGCCCAAGACAACTCCGTGCTTTCAACGGGAACATGGCATAAGATGCAGCTTTCATCAACTGGAATTTACAAATTGTCATATTCCGACCTATCATCAATGGGCATAAATCCCGCCACACTTAATCCTAAGAATATCAGGATATTTCATAACGGAGGCGGCCTCGTGCCACAGATTAACGGCGACGAACGTGTCAACGACCTTTGCGAAATACCGATTTTCGTCTCCGGAGAAGACGACGGCCATTTTGATTCAAACGACTACATCCTTTTTTACGCTCGCGGTCCCGTGACGTGGAAATATAATCAGCAGAAAAATGTCTATCAGCACGTAAAAAATCCTTATTCGGATTATTCGTATGCCTTCATAACCACCGACAACGGGGAAGGAAAACGCATCTCGACAACGAACTCAAATCCTTCGCCTAATAATCATGAGACGGATTTTTTAGATAGACAAGTAATTGATAATGATGTATATAACCCAAACAATATGGGGGCTGTATGGTATTTCGACCAGTTTGACGTCACATTGTCAAGAAATTATTCGTTCAATTTTCCAAATGTAAAGACGACGGAAAATGCCTATATCAAAGTCGCGGGAGCATCAAAGAACTCAAGCGGTTCGGCTTCATTTCAGATAGATGCCGAAGGTAGTAGAGTAGCGACCATAACGTTCTCCGCATCATCTTCTCCACACACGACTGGCGAAACGAACTTCGTAAAGTTCAACCCGACAAAAAACGACGTCAATATCAAGGTGACGTATTCGCGTTCTTCGGCATCATCGGTTGGCTGGCTTAACTATATATCCGTCAATGCGTGGTGCGGACTAACTTTTCACAATGGACAGATGGCTTTCAGAAATCCGCGTTGGAACGACCCTATGCACGAATACACCGTGGAAATGGGCGGCTCTAATAATAACGTCCAGATCTGGAATGTTTCCAATCCGCTTAATCCACATAAAATAAATGTAAATCACTCGTCCAATAAAGCCGTTTTCTCCACAACGGGAAATATCAACAATGAGTTTGTCGCCTTCGACGGCTCGTCTTTCCTTTCTATAAATAAAGCAGAATATGTTGAAAACCAGAATATTCATTCTCTAAAAGGCACCGATTTCCTCATAATCTCACATCCCGATTTTCTCACACAGGCCGAAGAACTCGTTGATTTACATCACGAAATCGACTGGCTTAACATCAACATCGTTACACCCGAATTGATTTACAATGAGTTCTCATGCGGCGCGACAGACATCAGCGGCATCCGCGACTTTATCAAACATCTCTACGACAATGACGGCCAACGCCTCAAATATGTTCTGCTTTTCGGAGACGCCTCATACGACTTCAGAAACAAAAGCGGCAAGGTTTGTTTTGTTCCAACGTATGAATCAGATAAAACCGGAAGCCTTTCGGCTGTGGTCACTGACGATTTCTTTGTCTGTCTTGATGATGGCGAGGGCGATGTTGAGGATGGTTGGTCGTCAAAACCGGATATTGCCATTGGACGTTTTCCCGTTTCCACAGATGAACAAGCTGAAAATATAGTCAGCAAAATCAGAAGATATGTTGAAAAATCGGAGACGACAATGAACGCGTGGCGCAATCGCTTTACTTTTATTACCGATGATGATTTGACGTCGTTCATCAATGACTCTGAAGGCGTAGTAGATTTGATAGAGAAACAGGATTCTCACGTCGTCATTAACAAAATCTACCTTGACGCATATAACCAACAGGCGACTTCGAGCGGCCAGCGGGCACCGGAAGTTAATGAAGCCATCGTGAAAAGCATAGAAAAAGGTTCGCTCATCGTCAACTATATCGGGCATGGTGGCGAAGTGGGCTGGTGTGAAGAACGAATATTTACAAACGACAATATTTTGTCGCTGCGTAATTCGCCAATGTTGCCTTTTTTTGTCACGGCTTGTTGTGAGTTCAGCCGTTATGACGACCATACGAGGACATCGGCGGGGGAATACACGTTTCTAAATGAGCACGGAGGTGCTATTGCCATGCTCACGACGGCCAGACAGACTACGGAATCCCCTAATTGTCAACTTCTGATTAGGCTTTACAACAAGATGTTCCAGATAAAAGACGGCGAGTATCCGACATTTGGAGAACTTTTTGTAGCAGCTAAAAACGACGCAAGCAGCAACACCAAATGCTGGACTTTATTTGGAGATCCGGCTATACGTCTCGCATATCCTAAAAACAAAGTCGTAATTACCGCTATAAATGGGCATAACCCTGATGAAGTCTGCGATACTCTTAAAGCTCTGGAAAAAGTAACAATTACAGGCGAAGTACGTGATAGTGACGATGCACTGATGGATGAATTTTTCGGCATTGTTTCGCTCAAAATATATGACAAGGAATCTTCCGTAACGACAATAGGCGATGAGTGTGAACCGATCACGTTCATGGTTCGTAACAGTGTTGTTTTCAACGGTAAAGCCAATGTTGACGGAGGCCGTTTCTCCATCTCGTTCACTCTGCCAAAAGATATAGCTGCTAATTACGGCGGTGGATTGATGAATCTCTATGCAACTGATTACGAGACCGATGCTGGTGGTTCATTCAAAGATTTCGTCATCGGCGGATATTCTGACGGCGTTCAACCCGAGACTGATTATCCTGAAGCGAAGATTTTCATGGATGATGCAATGTTCGTCAACGGCAGTGTGACAAATGAAAATCCGGTCTTTTATGCTTTGGTGAAGGACAAAGACGGCATAAACACTTCCGAAGCATTTATCGGTCACAATATAAAGATAACCCTTGAAGGAGCGACAAACAAATCATACAATATCAACGATTTTTATGAAGCGCCTTTATCGTCCGACGATTACGGAACAATAAAATATCCTCTGAATAATCTCAATTCAGGTGAACACACGCTCACATTCAAAGTCTGGGATATTTATAACAATTCCACCACAGAGACGCTGACATTCAATGTTGTAAAGAGTTCAACACTTTATATAGACAATATCAGCTGCTATCCGAATCCTATCAGAGACCACGCGTCGTTTATCTATGATTTCAATCAGAAAGACTCGAATACAGAAGTCGTCATCAGGATTTATGACATTATGGGACGCTTAGTGCGCACGATAGAGGAGTCACGTTACGGAGAGTCGGGGAGAAGTAACCCGATACAGTGGGACGGCACTGGTGACGGAGGCTGCCTTCTGCAAGATGGTTTATACATTTATTATATAACGATAACCAACGACAAGGGCGAGCAGGCTTCCGGATATTCCAAATTCGTGCTTACACATTGATACGACAAAGGGCAGTCAAACGACTGCCCTTATTTGTTTAATCATTGACGCACAACGATTTATCCGAGATAACTCTTCAGAATCTTGCTACGGCTTGTGTGTTTCAGTCTTCTGATGGCCTTTTCCTTTATTTGACGTACTCTTTCTCTTGTGAGGTCGAATTTCTCGCCTATTTCCTCAAGTGTCATGGGATGATTGCCCGACAGTCCGAAATAAAGACGAATCACATCTGCCTCGCGCTGAGTCAGTGTCGAAATGGCTCGTTCTATCTCCTTCTTCAAAGACTCATAGAGCAGTTGTGTTTCGGGGGTCGCCACCTCGTCGCTTTTCATCACGTCGTACATGGTGTTTTCCTCGTCCTGAATCAGAGGAGCGTCCATAGAGACGTGACGTCCGGCGTTTTTCATTGATTCCTTCACTTCCTGCTCGGTGATGTCAAGAGCATCGGCTATTTCAGATGCGTTTGGCTCACGCTCGAATTCCTGTTCAAGGCGCGCGTAAGTCTTGTTTATCTTGTTGATGGAACCGATTTTATTCAGCGGCAGTCTGACAATACGCGACTGTTCGGCTAAAGCTTGAAGAATTGACTGTCTAATCCACCACACGGCGTATGAGATGAACTTAAAACCTCTCGTCTCATCGAAACGCTGAGCCGCCTTTATCAAGCCCAAATTTCCTTCGTTGATGAGGTCGGGGAGGCTCAGGCCCTGATTCTGATACTGTTTGGCCACAGAGACAACAAAACGCAGATTGGCCTTGGTGAGTTTTTCCAAGGATTCTCTGTCACCTTCGCGGATTTTCTGCGCCAATTCGACTTCTTCTTCGGCAGTGATAAGATCGACTTTTCCTATTTCCTGAAGATACTTGTCAAGCGAAGCCGTTTCGCGATTTGTTACCTGTTTTGTTATTTTTAGCTGCCTCATATCGTCTTTGTGCTGTTTGAAATACGACTATTTGTCTTCCTTACGGTCTTTTCCGTCATGATGGTGGCCGTTGTTTCTGCCCTTGCCGTCATGTCCGTCGTGGCCTTTACGGTCTCCCTGTGGGCGCGGACGCTCTGGTTTCTCGACATATCCTTCCGGTTTGGGAAGAAGCACGCGTCTCGAAAGTCTGAGTTTGCCGGTCTTCTGGTCTATCTCAATCAATTTGACCTGAATCTTGTCGCCTTCCTTAAGTCCGGTTTCTTCCATTGTCTCAAAGCGTTTCCAATCAATTTCGGAGATATGGAGAAGTCCGTCCTTGCCGGGAATTATTTCGACAAATGCGCCAAACGGCATAATCGACTTGATGGTTCCGTCGTAAATCTCATTAACTTCAGGGACAGCGACGATGGCTTTGATTCTTGCTTTTGCAGCTTCAAGACCGTCTTTGTCTGTTGAGGCTATTTCGACATAACCGACACCTTTTTCAGTATCTTCGGTAATAGCGATAACCGTATTTGTTAATTTCTGGATTTCCTGAATAACTTTTCCGCCAGGTCCTATAACGGCTCCGATGAAGTCTTTGTCGATTATCAGGGTTTCAATGCGAGGCACGCTCTCTTTATAGTCTGCACGAGGCTCGCTGATGCTCTTCGCCATCTCGCCGAGGATGTGGAGACGGCCAAGTCTTGCCTGTTCGAGTGCTTCGGTGAGTACCTGATATGAAAGTCCGTCAACCTTGATGTCCATCTGGCAGGCCGTGATGCCGTCTTTGCTTCCGGTAACCTTGAAATCCATGTCGCCGAGATGGTCTTCATCTCCGAGGATGTCAGAAAGAACGGCGTATTTACCAGTCTCATTATCAGTGATAAGTCCCATTGCGATACCGGCGATAGGTTTTTTCATCTTGACGCCGGCATCCATCAGAGCGAGAGTTCCACCGCACACAGAAGCCATTGATGACGAACCGTTTGACTCAAGTATATCAGACACAACCCTGATTGTATATGGATTTTCTTCTCCGGTAGGAATCATCGGTTTAAGGGCTCTCTCCGCAAGGTTTCCATGACCGATTTCACGACGGCTCACACCTCTGTTGGCCTTGACCTCGCCGGTCGCGAAACTCGGGAAGTTGTAGTGAAGCATGAAGTTTGATGTTCCTTCCACAACGGCGCCGTCTATCGTCTGTTCATCGAGTTTGGTGCCGAGTGTGACGGTTACGAGAGCCTGAGTCTCACCACGAGTGAATATCGCGGAGCCGTGAGTTGAAGGCAGCACATCGACTTCCGTCCAGATAGGACGAATCTGGTCGAGTTTGCGACCGTCAAGACGTTTCCTCTCGATAAGGATGGCATCGCGGACGGCTTTGCGTTCCACATCGTGGAAATAGCGTTTCGCCATTGACGTCTTTTCTTCGAGTTCCTCTTCCGTATATTTAGTAAGGTACTCGTCGAGGATTGCCGTGAATGCGGCTTCGCGCTCGTGTTTGTTGGCGTTGCCCGTCAAGGCGAAGTCATAGCACGGTTTATAGCAGCAGTTCATTATGTCGGCTCTGAGGTCTTCGTCGTTGACTTCATGGCAGTATTCGCGTTTGGTCTGAGCTTTCTCTATTTTCGAGGCAAGTTCCTTCTGTGCGTAGCAATGAGTCTTGATAGCCTCGTGAGCAGCTTTGAGTGCGCCTATCATGCATTCTTCCGACACCTCTTTAGATTCGCCTTCAACCATCACTATGTCTTTTTCGGAGGCTGCGACCATGAGGTCGAGGTCTGCGTTTTCGAGGGCGTCTTTAGCAGGATTGATGACGTATTCGCCGTTAATGCGTGCGACTCTGACTTCGGAAATCGGACCGTGGAACGGAATATCCGAAACCGTTATGGCCGCTGATGCCGCGAGTGCCGCGAAAGCATCGGGAAGCACATTCGTCTCACCCGAGAGAAGTGTAATCTGAACTTGGATTTCGGCGTGGAAATCATCGGGGAAGAGTGGGCGAATGGCTCTATCAACGAGACGTGATATAAGAATCTCGTAGTCTGACGGTTTGCCTTCGCGTTTGAAAAATCCTCCCGGGAATTTGCCTGTGGCCGCATATTTCTCCTTGTAATCTACTGAAAGAGGAAGAAAATCGACATCGTCTTTGGCGTCTTGTGCTGCCACCACCGTTGCAAGAATGACTGTCTTGCCGCATTTCACCACTGCTGCTCCGTCGGCCTGCTTAGCCAAACGTCCGGTCTCAATGATGATGGGTTCGCTACCGGTCTCTATTATCTGTTTTGTTCCTTCTGGACCCATGATAAATCGTTTTTATGAGTTTAACAAGTATAATATAGTTGTATATACGACAATACACGGAAGAAGGCAACATACATTGCCTTTTTCCGCGTATGTGAAATATACGGCCTTACTTTCTGAGACCTAATTCCTTCACTATATTACGGTATCTTTCAATATCTCTTTCTTTGAGATAGGCGAGAAGCTTTCTTCTCTTACCGACGAGCTCGACGAGGGAACGCATAGTTCCGAGATCTTTCTTGTGCTCCTTCATGTGCTCTGTCAAATGTTTGATTCTGAATGTGAACAATGCGATTTGTCCTTCAGTTGAACCTGTGTCATGTTCGTTTTTTCCGAACTTCGTAAAAATGTCTTTTTTTTGTTCTGCTGTAAAATACATAATTTTTTTCTATCTTTTATTCGGGGTGCAAAGATACGAATTTTTTCTATAAAAATTACGACATAATTATTTTTATTTGTAATTTTGCACCCGAAATCTTCAGGGTTAGGTGAAACTCCTTTCCGGCGGTATAGTCCGCGACTTCCTCAGGGAACTGATTCGGTGCAATTCCGAAACCGACGGTGATAGTCCGGATGGCAGAAGATGTCTGTGAATCAATTATCTAACCCTGACGATGTAATATTGTTAGGGATTTTTTATGATTGAAGACAACAATACCGATTTGCGTTTCATGAAGGCTGCAGATGAATTGGCTAAGCGTGGCGGCGGTTTCGTGCATCCGAACCCGCTTGTTGGCTGTGTCGTCGTGAAAGACGGGCGTGTCGTTGCCGAAGGATTTCATGAGAAATTCGGAAGTTTTCACGCGGAACGGAATGCGTTAAACAACTGTCTTGATGCAAACGGCGCGACATTGTACGTTACTCTCGAGCCGTGCTGCCATCATGGTAAGACTCCGCCGTGTACAGATATTATTATAAAAAAAGGTATAGCGCGTGTCGTCATCGGCAGCCTTGACCCAAACCCGATGGTCGCCGGTAAGGGAATATCAACCCTGAGAAACGCCGGAATAAGAGTCGATGTGTTGGAACTGCCCGAACTTTATGAGATGAACCGCGTCTTCTTCAAATACATCCGTACAAAACTTCCATACGTCGTAATGAAGACGGCACAGACGATAGACGGTAAGACGGCGGCGGACTCGGGAGACTCCAAATGGATTACTAACGAGAAGTCGCGGTACGAAGTCCATCGTCTGAGGAACGAACTTATGGGTGTCATCGTCGGCATCAACACCGTCATAACCGACGACCCGATGCTGAACTGCAGAATGGAAGGCGATGTCTGTCAGCCGATAAGGATAATCGCCGACAGTCGCGCATCAATTTCGATGGAATCGCGCATAATGCAGACTTCGAGACAAATAAGAACCATCATCGCACACACATCGTCAGCTTCATCAGAAAAAATCAGGCTGATACATAACGCCGGCGCAGAAACCGTTTTGTGTGATGACGAAGACGGCAGGATAAACATCAACGACTTGATGCGCAAACTCGGCGCAATGGGAATCGATTCGTTGCTCTTAGAAGGCGGCCAAAATCTCAACACCTCTTTTATAAGGGCAAGATGCGTCGATGAGGTTTGGGCTTTCATCGCGCCAAAAATAATCGGCGGCTCATTAGCGAAGACGCCAATCGCAAACCTCGGACTTTCGACAATGGATTTGGCAATAAAGCTTAAAGACATTGAGATTGAACGCTTTGACGATGATATTCTCATCAAGGGGAAAATAAATAAGGAATCATGTTCACAGGAATAATAGAGGAAATAGGAACTGTCCAAAGCATCATCAGACAGGCCGACGACGTGAAACTTACGATTACGGCGGATAAGATTTTGTCGAATGCGAAAATAGGAGACAGCATCTGTACAAACGGCGTGTGTCTCACAATAACGAATATGGACGGACATTCATTCACAGCAGACATTATGCACGAAACCGTGACGAGGACGAACCTGAAAGATTTGAAGGTAAACAGTAAAGTCAACCTTGAAAGGGCTATGCCTGCCGACGGACGTTTCGACGGACATATAGTGAGCGGACACATCGACGGAACTGGCATCATAAGAAAGAAATTCGCGGACGGAAAAGCCATCAGAATAGAAATTTCATCTTCTGGAAACATTCTCTCCGGAATAGTCGAGAAAGGCTCGGTCGCCATTGACGGAATTTCTCTCACTGTGACATTCGCCGATTCGGAAAAATTCGGCGTTTCGGTGATACGGCACACGCAGTCGCAAACGACGCTGACATCAAAAAACATTGGTGAAACGGTTAACATCGAAACTGACATCATTGGAAAATACGTCATCAAGATGTTTAACTTCGCGCAAAACGAAAAAAAAGACTCAGGCAGACTGCTTGATATGTTGAAAGAAAATAATTTTTAGGTTTATATAAAGATGGAAAACGGTTTTAACACAATTGAAGAAGCCATAGAAGATCTCCGACAGGGCCGGATAATCATCGTCGTTGACGACCCGGACAGGGAAAACGAGGGCGACCTTATATGTGCGGCAGAGCACGCCACACTACAAAACGTCAACTTTATGGCGTGTTACGGCAAAGGCCTCATCTGCATGCCTATGAGCAAATCAATAACGCAGAAACTCAAATTAGAGCAGATGGTTCTTGAGAACACCGACAACCACTGCACGGCGTTCACGGTTTCAATTGACCATGTCGATACGACGACGGGCATCTCGGCTCTCGAACGATCTGTCACGGCGATAAAGGCTGTTGAAGACGATGCGAAGCCGGAAGACTTCAGGCGTCCGGGACACATGTTTCCGTTGGAGGCGCGAGAAGGCGGCGTGTTGAAGCGCGGCGGTCATACCGAGGCTACCGTTGACTTGATGCGTATTGCCGGCCTCAAAGAATGCGGCCTGTGCTGCGAAATCATGCGCGAAGACGGCACCATGATGAGGACAACCGAACTTTTGGCTTTCGCGAAACAGCATAATATTAAGATTACGTCAATCGCCGACCTCATTAAATACCGCCGTCGCACCGAATCGCTTGTAGAACGCGTTAGCGAGGCCGATTTGCCTACAAAATACGGCAATTTCCGCGCAGTGGGATTTATTGACAAAATCAGCGGCGAACACCACATAGCACTCATCAAAGGCGATGTGAGCGGCGACGAGCCTATATTATGCAGAGTACATTCGGAATGTCTGACCGGAGACGCCTTCGGATCGTTGCGTTGCGACTGCGGCGACCAACTTCACGAGGCAATGAAGCGCATCGAAGAAAACGGAAAAGGTGTGCTTCTTTATCTACGCCAGGAAGGAAGAGGCATCGGACTGATGAACAAAATCAAGGCGTATAAGCTTCAAGACGAGGGAATGGATACCGTAGAAGCCAATATCGCACTCGGATTTGCCGCCGACCTCCGCGACTACGGAACAGGTGCGGCCATACTCGCCGAACTCGGAATACGCAAAATCATCGTTATGACTAACAATCCGACAAAAATAACGGGGCTCAGCGGATACGGTATCGAAATCGTTGACAGACAACCTATTGAGATGACTTGCAACGAAAAAGACGCCTTCTATCTCTACACAAAATATAAAAAGATGGGACATCTGCTGCATGTTAAGGAAATATCAAATCAGAAGAATAAATAACACAAAATCAGAAAATTATGAATATCATTGAAGGAAAACTTTTAGCTGAAGGTCAGAGAATCGCCATCGTGGCAGGAAGATTCAACGAGATTATCACGAACAAGCTTCTCGGCGGTGCCGTTGATGCCTTCAAACGCCACGGCGGAAACGAGAACGACATTGATGTCGCATGGGTTCCGGGTGCATTTGAGATGCCGATAGTTGCAAAAAAGATGGCCGAAAGCGGGAAATACGACGCCGTCGTCTGTCTCGGTGCCGTCATCAGAGGCGCGACAGCACATTTCGATATGGTGGCAAACGAGACGAGCAAAGGCATTGCCGCCGTCGGACTTCAAACCGGCGTGCCGGTGATTTTCGGAGTCCTCACTACCGACAACATCGAACAGGCCGTCGAACGTGCCGGTTCCAAAGCCGGAAACAAAGGTTTTGAAGCTGTAACGACAGCCATCGAGATGACGAACCTGATGAAACAATTATAGGTAAGTTCTAAAATCATGTCAGTCGATTTATCTGAAGTCTTAGTCGTCGGAGTTACTTCGCGAGCCTTGTTCGACCTCGAAGAGGAAAACGCCATCTTCGAACATGACGGAGTGCGCAAATATCGTGAATATCAAGAGAAAAACCAAGATGTGCCTCTCAAGATGGGAACTGCTTTCTACCTTGTAAAAAGCCTTCTCGAACTCAATAAACAGGCAAACAAAACGGTAGTCGAAATTGTCGTGATGTCGCGTAACAGTCCCGAGACGGGAATCCGCATTCTTAAATCCATCGAAAAATACGGTTTAGACATCACGCGCTTAGCCTTCACCGGCGGCGAACCGATGTGGCCTTATATGGATGCCTTCGGAATCGACCTGTTCTTGTCGAAAGACGAAGATACCGTTCAGGCCGTCATCGACTCGAAAAGCAACTGTGCAGCAGCCGTCATTTACGCACCTCCGACAGCCTTCAATCCGTCGGGAAACACTGTTAAGATTGCCTTTGACGCTGATGCCGTCTTGTTCTCGGAAGATGCCGAAGTCATTTACAAAACAGAAGGTATCGACTCTTTCCACAAATACGAGGACGAACACAAGGACGAGCCTCTCAAGGAAGGTCCATTCGCCAAACTTCTCATGAAACTGTCGAAGATACAGGCAAGTCTTCCCGTCACCGTAGAGCTCTCGCCGCTGCGTCTCGCGATAGTGTCGTCGCGCAGTGCACCGGCACACATGAGGGTCATCAATACATTGAAGAAATGGGGTGTCTATGTCAACGAGGTCTATTTCCTCGGCGGAATGTCGAAAGACAAAGTGCTTCAGGCTTTCGGCGCACACATTTTTTTTGATGACCAAGACGTTCATCTTGTATCATCAAGCAGGGTCGTCCCTTCAGGAAAAGTGCCTTACAGTTCCGATTCAAAACTTCGAATGTGATTTTTCACAATAAAAAAACAAAAAAGCCGTTTCGTAACCACAAACAACAATAAAATTTATGTACAGACCTACTATTCTTTGGGCGGATGACGAGATTGACATTCTCAGGCCGCATATTCTATTTCTTCAAAACAAAGGTTATGACGTTGAAACCGTCGATAACGGCTCCGATGCTGTGCGACTCGCCAAGGAAAAGCATTTCGATATAGTTTTTCTCGACGAACAGATGCCGGGGATTTCAGGTGTTGAGGCACTCGAAATGATAAAACGCGATTTTCCAAATCTTCCCATCGTGATGATTACCAAGAGCGAAGAGGAACGCATCATGGAAGATGCAATCGGAAGCAATATCGCCGATTACCTCATAAAACCGGTCAACCCGAACCAGATTCTTCTTTCATTAAAGAGAATACTTGATAATCAAAAACTTTCAAACGAAAAGTCAACTTCAAAATATCAGCAGGAATTTCGTCAGATAGGCATCGATATAAACAACAATCCCGACTTTGCGCAGTGGTGTCTGATTTACAAAAACCTCGTCAGATGGGAACTCGAACTTGAAAAGTCGTCAGACCAAAGCATAAAAGAGATACTCGCATCGCAGAAAAACGAGGCAAACACGTTGTTTACACGCTTCATCGAACGAAACTACGTCGATTGGATTCAGGGAAGGTCGAACAGCAAACCGACGATGTCTCACACTCTTGTTCGCGATAAGGTTTTACCACTCATCGACAGCAACGATAAACCCGTCTTCTTCATAATGATTGACAATCTGCGCTACGACCAGTGGAAGGCGATTCAGCCTCTTATCGAAAAATATTTCCACGTCGTGACGGACGACATCTACTGCAGCATTCTGCCTACATCTACACAATACGCACGAAACTCCATCTTCGCCGGACTGATGCCTTCCGACATACGGGAACGATTCCCGCAATATTGGATCGACGAAGAAGACGAAGGCACGAAAAATCAGTTTGAGGAACAGCTTCTCGGAGAACAGCTGCGCCGTTTTGGGAAAAACATCAAATATTCTTATAATAAAGTGCTCAATGTCGCCTCCGGAAAAAAACTTCTCGAACAGATGTCAAACCTGATGAACTACAAACTCAACGTCATCGTCTATAACTTCGTCGATATGCTTTCGCACGCGCGTACCGAGATGGAGATTATAAGGGAACTCGCCTCCGATGAGGAAGCCTACAGGTCGCTTATGCTGTCGTGGTTCGAGCATTCGTCGTTATTCGATATGATGAAATTCATCGCCGAAAAGGGCGCGGACATGGTCGTCTCGACTGACCACGGCTCGGTGTGGGTTAAGAACCCGATAAAGATTCTCGGCGACAGAGAAGTCAACACGAACCTCCGGTATAAGTACGGAAGAAGCTTGAAATACAATCCAAAAGAAGTTTTCGAGATACGCGACCCTGAAACGATTTTCCTGCCGAGAATCAACGTCAGCACATCGTACGTCTTCGCCGGCGACTCCGATTTCTTCGCTTATCCAAATAATTACAATTATTACGTCGGTTATTACCGGAATACATTTCAACACGGCGGAATCTCCATGTCGGAAATGCTGATTCCGGCAATCCACTTAACATCAAAGTAAAAAATGCATTACAAAATATCATCGGTTGATGACTTGTCGCAAGTCGCACAAGACATCGTCGAACTGACAAAAAAAGTAAAAATCGTGGCTTTTTTCGGTCCGATGGGAGCCGGAAAAACGACTTTGATAAAAAAAATCTGCCACCTTTTTGGCGTAAAAGACGAAGTCAACAGCCCAACCTTCGCACTCGTCAACGAATATAAAGACGCAGATAGCAAACCTATCTATCATTTTGATTTCTATAGGATTAAGAAACTTGAAGAGGTCTTCGACATTGGTTACGAAGACTATTTTTACAGCGGGCACATCTGTCTGCTCGAATGGCCTCAGATGATCGAGAATCTCATGCCCGACGAGTTCGTAAAAGTGGAAATCGCCCTCGGAGAAAAAGAAACGGAAAGGCTTATTGATATTGATATAAAAAATTGATAATCAATATGAAATTTTCAAGATACGACAAGATTTTCATTCTGTGCGATAAAAAGGTGGCCGCTTTATGGCTACCGGAATTTGTACGTTACTATGGCTTAAAAAAAACAATCGACATAGTTATCAAAGGAGGAGAGGAGTGTAAGACGTTGCGCACGGTAGAAAAGATTTGGAGGACGCTCGTCAAACACGAAGCCGACAGCAACTCATTGTTAATCAATTTCGGCGGCGGAGTTATTTGCGACATCGGAGGTTTTGCGGCATCGTGCTACCAACGCGGAATCGACTTTATCAACGTCCCGACGACGCTGCTTGCCATGGTCGATGCCGCCGTAGGTGGAAAAAACGGAATCAACTTCAAAGGAATAAAGAACAAAATCGGCGTTGTCAATTTCCCAAAAGAAGTCATCGTAAACAAACTCTGGCTCTCGACACTCGACGAACGCAATATACGCTCCGGCATAGGCGAAATGCTCAAATACGGACTCATCGCAGATAAAAACATGCTGAATGTCAATGCTGATAATTATTCCGACTATATCGAAAAAGCCATCAGCATAAAGAAGAAAATTGTAAGTCGTGACGCGAAGGATCACAGAATCAGGAAGATTCTCAATTTCGGGCACACCGTCGGACATGCTTTGGAAGCCGTCAGGATTGAAGAAGGAGTTGAAACGACACACGGAGAATGCGTCGCATTCGGTATGCTTTGCGCCCTGCGGATATCGCACGATATATTAGGATTGTCGGAAGAGGTGATAAAGAAATACGAAAAAGCCTATAAATCAAATGGTTTCTCGGAACACGTCGATAATGACGAGATTGCCAAGATAATCGGGAAGATACATCAGGACAAGAAGAACAAAAACGGCAGGGCTATGTTTGTTCTTCTCGGCGACATCGAAAAACCAATCTTCGACCTCCATATTCCATTTAGTGACATTGAACGTTATATTTATTGAAAATCAATGTTTAGTGTAAGATTACCGGGAAGTAAAAGTGAGAGTCAACGGGCACTGATGATGAGTTGTTATTCTGACGGAATCGAGATAGAAAACATTTCAAATTCGGAAGACACCGCTCTTTTGGCGAAGGCCGTATGCGATTTGAAAAAGGCAAAACATTTACCAAATAAAACATTGACAATCAACTGTGGAGATGCCGGCAGCGTGTGGAGGTTCCTGCATCCGGCGGTAATGCTTTTTGGTATTTCGGCTGATTTCAAATGCAGTGAGAGACTAAGCCGGCGTCCCATCGGAGCCTTGAAGGAAACGTTATGTAATATCGGAGCCGAGGGCGGCGAATGTTCTGTCGATACATCGCAGACGAGTCAGTTCGCATCGGCGTTGCTGCTCGCGGCACCACTCTTCAAAAACGGTCTGATTCTGCATCTCGGCAAAAAAAAAGCATCAATGCCGTACATTGATATGACCGTGTCGATGATGAGAAGGCAAGATATTGATATTATTATTGATAATGAGACTATTATAGTACCAAAATCAAGATATTCCACAAAAAAGATAAGAATCGAATCCGACTGGAGTGCGGCGGCTTTTTGGTACGAAATAATTGCCGTGACGTGTTCTGACGAACGATTTAAAAACATTAAAGTAAAACTTGAATGTTTATGTAGAGATTCTTTGCAGGGTGATTCAATTGCAGCCGAACTTTTCAAAAAAACCGGCGTTGAGACTTCGTTTGTTGATGACGGCATCGTCCTGAGATATTCAAAAAAGTCAGCTTTGCAGCATATCAGTTTTGATTTTTCCAATCATCCTGATTTGTTTCCAGCGTTTGCGGTGACATGTGCCGCGCTCGGCATAGACGCACACCTGACAGGCCTTGAAAACCTCATTTTAAAGGAATCGGACAGAGTGACAAGTGTCGTTTCGCAATTAAAAACGATTGGAGCCGACATTGAAGTGGGGGAGTCGGAAGTCACGATAAGGCCTTCAACACTCGTAATTCCGGAAGGCACGACACTAAAAAGCTTCAATGACCACAGAATCGCCATGGCTTTCGCACCACTGACATTGTCATCAAAAGATACAAAAATTGAGGGAAAAGAGTCCGTCGGGAAATCTTATCCAGATTTTTGGAGAGACTTCGAGGCATTCGCGGAATATAGAAGATATATTGCAAATATATTTTAGCACAAATACAATATTTATACACAAATAATCGTTAACTTTGCGTTCATTTCATTTACCATATTTATTATGAATAAAATTAAATTTTTTACACTAATTGCTGCCGTTTTGTCGGCATTTACAGTATCTGCTCAGGGTACAGATGTACAAGGACACACTGGTCAAAGTCTTGAATATAACGTAATTTCGACTGCGGTGCCGTTTCTCATCATAGCACCGGACGCGCGTTCGGCAGGTTTGGGAGACTGCGGTGTTTCGACATCTCCGGACGTTTATTCTATGCATTGGAATGCCGCCAAATACGCGTTTATTGAGGAAGATTTCTCCGTTGGTTTGGCATACAGCCCGTGGTTGCGCAAACTCATTCCCGACATGAACATAGCGTATCTCGCATTGTCGAAGCGTGTCAGCCCGCGTTCAACAGTGGCCATGTCGTTGCGTTATTTCAGCCTTGGCGAAGTAAACTTTACTGACGAGCAAGGTGTTTCCCTCGGAACATATAAACCTAACGAATGGCTTGTTGATGCCGCTTATTCACGCAAACTCGGCGAATACATATCGGCAGCTATATCCGCAAGGTTCATCTATTCAAACCTCACTCAGGGCGTCAGCGACGGTTCAAAACCAGCCATCTCGGTGGCCGCCGACCTCGGTGTCTATTATCAAAGACCTGTCGAATGGTTTAACGGTATGGACGCCACATTCAGCTGGGGTGTCGCTGTAACCAATATCGGTGCCAAGATGAATTACAACAAAAACAACATAAAGAAAGACTTTATCCCGACAAACCTGAGAATCGGCCCGTCGTTGAAGATGAATTTCGATGACTATAACTCATTAGCCATCTCACTTGATTTCAACAAACTGCTTGTCCCGACTCCGCCTATCTACCTCAAAAACGCAGCTGGTACCCAAGATTCACTTGATGACGGCGGTCACAAGATAATCTATGCCGGTAAAGACGACGACGTGTCAATGGTTCAGGGTATGTTTCAGTCATTCTATGACGCACCAGACGGATTCAGCGAGGAATTAAAGGAGATAACAATCGGTGTCGGTGCAGAATATTGGTACGAAAAAATATTCTCGTTACGCGCCGGTTTCTTCCACGAAGCCAAAATGAAGGGTAACAGACGTTACCTCACATTCGGAGCCGGCCTCAGATACAACGTGTTCGGTCTTGATGTCTCATACCTCGTTCCGGTCAACAACACATCGACATCGGGAACCAATCCGCTTGAAGGCACACTGCGATTCAACCTGCTCGTCAATCTTGACAAATGGTCGAACAGCAATACCAAATTAGAGCAAATCGACTAAGGTTCTGGCAAATCTAATCAGAAAAAATCCGTTGATAATCCCTACGGTATGAAGATAGCCGTAAATACGAGGCTCCTTTTAAAAAACCGACTTGAAGGTATCGGGTGGGTTACATACGAGACCCTGCGCCGTATTGTCGCATCACATCCCGATGACGAGTTCTTCTTCATCTTCGACCGCGAACCCGACCCGACGTTCATCTTCGCAAAAAACGTCCATCCCGTAGTGATTTTTCCACAAGCCCGACATCCCTTTCTCTACATCTGGTATTTTGAGATTTCCATGACGAGGGCCTTGAAAAAAATCAAGCCCGACATCTTCTTATCGATGGACGGATATCTCAGCCTACGCACAAAAACTAAAGAGATTGCCGTCTTTCACGACCTGAATTTCGAACATTTTCCGAAAGATATGCCGCGTCTTGCACTTTGGCACTATAAGAAATTCTTTCCGAAATTCGCACATCGGGCGGACAGAATAATAACCGTTTCGGAGTTCTCAAAAAAAGACATCTGCGAGTGTTACGGCGTAAATCCCGACAAAATAAACGTTGTTTATAATGGCGCGAACGAAAAATTTCTGCCGATTGACGAAAATGATAAAGCAATTGTAAGAGAACGATTTACAAATGGGAAGCCTTATTTCATGTTCGTCGGTTCACTGCATCCTCGTAAAAATCTCGCAAGATTGTTTCCGGCTTTCGACAAGTTCAAAGACAAAAGCGCGTCGGACATAAAGCTTCTCATCGTTGGAGAAAAACGTTGGTGGACAGAGCCGATCCGTGAGGCTTTCGACAAAATGACGCATAAGGACGATGTCGTTTTCTGTGGACATCTGTCATCAGACGACTTACACCGTGTGACGGCGACGGCTTTGGCCTCCGTCTATGTGTCTTATTTTGAAGGTTTCGGAATACCTATCGTGGAAGCCTTTCGCTGCGGCACGCCTGTCATAACGTCGAATGTGACATCAATGCCTGAAATAGCAGGCAATGCGGCTCTTCTTGTCAATCCTTTCGACGTTGACGACATTGCCGATGCCTTGCTCAAAATCCTTGACGGCGATTTGCGCGAAAAACTAATTGAAGCAGGTTATAAACGCAAGGACGATTTTTCGTGGGACAAAGCCGCTGACGGCATCTGGAAAGTAATTGAAAACGCATTAAAACACAATCCAAAGAAATGAACATTCTTGTTTTAGGATCCGGCGGACGTGAACATGCCATCGCTTGGAAACTCTCGCAAAGTCATAACGTTGAAAAAATCTTCATTGCACCGGGCAACGCCGGAACAGCTCTCGTCGGTGAAAATATTTCGGTTTCGCCGACAGACTTTCAGGCAGTCAGAGATATAGTGATTTCAAAAAAAATCGACATGGTTGTTGTCGGTCCGGAACAGCCGCTCGTCGACGGCGTCGTTGACTTCTTCAGAAACGATGACAAACTGAAAAACGTCAGAGTCATCGGGCCTGATAAGAAAGGGGCGCAACTCGAAGGCAGTAAAGCATTTGCGAAGGACTTTATGCAACGCAACGGCATTCCTACGGCATCATGTTTCACTGTAACTTCCGCAAATATTGATGAAGGAATACGCCATCTCGAAACAATGAACGCGCCATACGTCCTCAAAGCCGACGGACTTGCTGCCGGTAAAGGCGTTCTGATTATAGACGACCTGCAGGAAGCTCAAAACGAGCTTCGCAACATGCTGTCGGGTAAATTCGGAGACGCGTCGGCAACGGTGGTAATCGAGACGTTTTTGAAGGGAATCGAAGTGTCGATGTTCGTCCTCACAGACGGCAAGCACTACGTCATACTTCCTGAAGCCAAAGACTACAAACGTATATGCGATGGCGACAAAGGCCTTAACACAGGAGGAATGGGAGCCGTATCGCCGGTACCGTTCGTCAATGCCGATTTTACAAAAAAAGTTCGCGAGCGCATCATAGAACCAACTCTTAAAGGTCTTGAAAAAGAAAATATTACATACAAAGGCTTCATATTCCTCGGACTGATGAACGTCAACGGGAACCCTTACGTGATTGAATACAACGTCAGGATGGGCGACCCAGAAACGGAAAGCGTCATGACACGTATTGACGCAGATTTTGCACTCATGCTTGAAGCCTGCGCCGACGGCTGCCTCGATAAAGTGGCGTACAAGACATCGCCGAAAACGTCTGTGACGGTTATGATGGTCTCAGGCGGTTATCCTGAACATTATGAAAAAGGCAAGATTATCAATGGTCTTAATCATTTGAACAATGTCTTTGTGGCACACGCCGGTACCAAATTCAACCAAGACGGGAACATCGTTACATCAGGCGGACGTGTCATCGCAGTGACGGCTCACGGAGACAGCATCAATGAAGCAAGAGACAAAGCCTATAACGAAATTGAAAAAATAAATTTTGACGGAGCGGCTTTTAGACACGACATCGGACTCGACCTAATCAATATTTGATGATACGTTTTTTCCGACAAGACTACTTATTGCAGTATTTAGCTATCATCGCTATCTCGATATTGCTCTGGCTTCCGACTTTTATCGGCCAAATCGACATCGTTGAACCTTACAAGGGAGCGATTCTTTACGACTTCATTTACAATATCTGCAGCGTTTCATACACAATGTTGAAGGTTGTCGCGTTTGTTGTTTTCACCATCACGGCGATACTCTTCAACGCGTTTCTATCGGCAAACCTGTTCATACCGAAAAACAGTGCTCTCGGGGCTTTTTTCTTCGTCGTGACCGTGTGTGCCAATCCAACAACGACTTCGTTCAGTCCGTTCTTATTTGCATGCCCGTTGATAATGTCGTCGATATTCATCATTTTTCAGATTTATAAGACGGAAAAACCAGAACCATACATCTTGAACAGCAGCATCATTCTCTCAATTGCATCAATGATTATGCCGACAACGGCCTTTTTGGTGCCTTTCATAATGATAGCCCTGCTTATCTTCGGATTCTTTAAAACAAACTTCATCCTGATTCCGATTATCGGATTCACAGTACCGTATCTTCTGATTTTTTCGTGTTATTACATATTTTGCGATTACGAAACTGTTTCATACAATTACAATTTGATTATCAATGACATTTTCTTCAATTTCGCGCCTCTCGGCAAAGCGGAAACTATTATGACTTCCATTGCCGCCGCAATTTTTGTTATTGTGTGCTTTGCGATAAAATCGAATGATAATTCAGTCAAAAAGAACAAAAACCTGTCGATAATAATGATTTTGTTCGTTTTTTCAATAATAATCACTTTTATGGAAGGTGAATTTGTTGCAAACGGATTGACGATGCTTGTCGTATCAGCTGTTCTGGCGATGCTTACGGGTTATTCCAAAAAGATATTCATATTGGAAATTGCGACCGACTTGCTGTTTGCGGCAGTCGTTTTTATAAATTATTCAAAACTAATCGGTTTAGAAGTTTTGTAAAGAAGACTACAGTTAGAAGCTGTTTTGATTTCTTACAATGATAATTATATTGTATGTCATTTCGATG
>JAKSNC010000008.1 GCA_024400195.1 Bacteroidales bacterium | reverse complement strand
ACAACTTCTGCAAACTTTTTTTTATTTATTTTTATTGATGCTGATTATCAATAAACTACATTGGTATTTTTTTTTACACAACCATGAAAAACAGGGCAACTTTTATGAAATAATGAAGAAAAAACAGCATCATAAATGTATTTTTTTGGGAGAAATAGTAAAAAAAACGTCTAAAAACATCGACATTTACCAACTTTTAGGTTTAAAAAAACTCCCTAAAAATCCCATCACAGTGGTAAAAATCGTGAAAAAGCAGTCATAAAACGGCGTAAATATCAGACAAAGATTCTTTTCACCGAGTTTTTTTGCCGACAACGAATAAATAGTCACTTGCGTTATGTAATGAATCAACGCGGCACCTAATATATGAACACGAAAATCAGTCGCCATATATAAAAGGAATATTAGCGAAGTATAATAAAACAACCTACTTGACAAAAGCAAGCCGAGAAGTAACTGCGTCTCCGGCTTGTAACTCAGTCCTGTACTATAATGCCTGCGTTTCTGACGAAGCCACGAATCCAACGTGTTTTTCGGCTCCGATTCTACACGCGTCTCCGCTTCTATACTTACTTCCGTGTTCCAATGATTGGCCGCCTGACTTACAAACAAATCATCGTCACCAGAAGCTATCCCATAATGGGACGTAAAGCCCTTATTTTTATAAAATGTCGATTTTCGGTATGACAAATTACGTCCGACTCCCATATACGGATGACGGCACAAGGCCATCGACAAGTACTGCATCGCCGTGTAAAGCGTATCAAAACGTATCAATTTGTTTAACAACGTTTTACGCTGCATGTACGGACCATAACCCAATACAAGCTCCGTTGATGTTCCATAACTTCCAACCATTGATTTTATCCATTGATTATCAGTTGGAACGCAATCCGCATCTGTCAAAAGGAGCAAGTCGTATTTTGCCGACTTAATGCCCATACTCAAAGGAAATTTCTTTCCGTGGAAGAAGTTAAGATGCTGTGTCAGACTGACAACGCTGACGTTTTTATGTTTTCTGACAACGTTTTTCAGATATTCAGCCGTCTCGTCTTCGGAACAGTCGTTAACGATGATTATCTCAAAAACAGGATAATCTTGCGAAATCAATTTTGGAACAAGATGCACGAGGCCGTCGTATGCATCACGAGCACATACAATCACCGAAACAGGTTCATAATTAGTACTTTTTATTGTCTTCTTATAAAAGGCTAAACGCGAAAACACGCCCCAATGGAAGATCATCTGGATCAGCCATGTACATGCGAAAACGATAAGAACGACGTATGCAAAAGTACTTCCGACAATCATTCTACGACAACCAAATAATAGTTTTTCTTGCCTTTTTGAACGATGATGTATTTTCCGTCGAGCAAATCGGCGTCCGTCAGCATCTTGGTATCTGAAACTTTGTCTTTATTGATTGACACGCCGTTGCCCTGAAGCATTTTACGGGCTTCGCCCTTGGAAGTAAAGATATTGGTCTGAGCGAGAAAATCGACAATCTGAATTCCTTGTAAAACAACATCTTTTGAGAACGTGCAGCGCGGTACTCCGTCAAAAATGCTTAAAAGCGTCGATTCGTCGAATTTACGCAGAGCTTCCGCCGTTCCTTTTCCAAAGAGGATTTGTGTGGCTTCTTCGGCGAGTTCAAGGTCTTCTTTTGAATGCACAGTCACTGTAAGTTCGCGGGCAAGTGTACGTTGCAGTTCGCGGAGATGCGGCTCCGCCTGATGTCTCGTTATCAGACTTTCTATTTCTTCTTTTCCGAGAAGGGTGAAAATCTTGATATATTTTGCGGCGTCTTCGTCAGAACAATTGAGCCAGAACTGATAAAACGCGTATGGCGATGTCTTTTCACGGTCGAGCCAGATGTTGCCTTTCTCCGTCTTGCCGAATTTTCCGCCGTCGGCTTTCGTTATCAGCGGACATGTCAAAGCGTATGCTGTCTCTTCGGCACCGAGTTTGCGTCTGATGAGTTCTGTCCCTGTGGTGATATTGCCCCATTGGTCGGAGCCGCCCATCTGCAGTTTGCAGCCGCGATGCTGATACAGATGCAGGAAGTCGAATCCCTGAACGAGTTGATAGCTAAATTCGGTGAACGACATTCCGTCGCCTTCGCCGTTAAAACGCTTCTTGACGCTGTCTTTCGCCATCATATAATTGACGGTGATATGCTTTCCGATGTCGCGGATGAAATGCAGAAACGTGTAGTCCTTCATCCACTCGTAGTTATTGACGAGTTCAGCGCGGTTGGGTGCATCGCTTTCAAAATCAAGGAATTTGGCCAATTGTTTTTTTATACAGGCCTGATTATGTGCGAGAGTCTCATCGTTAAGAAGGTTGCGTTCTGCAGATTTTCCTGACGGGTCGCCAATCATTCCCGTTGCGCCTCCGAGCAGTGCGAGCGGTTTATGTCCGGCCTTCTGAAAATGACGGAGCATCATTATACCGCACAGATGTCCTATATGGAGTGAATCGGCAGTCGGGTCGATGCCGAGATAACCTGTAGTCATCTCTTTTGACAGTTGTTCTTCAGTGCCTGGCGTCATCTGGTTAAGCATCCCGCGCCATCTCAATTCTTCGACGAAATTCTCTTTCATTATAAGGTGTTTTTAGAATATTTTATTTTTGCGGCAAAGGTACGATTTTTTTCGAATTATTCTAAAATTGCTTTGCAACGATTTGGCCGATTTCAGGAAATCAAAAAAGTCAAATTGTCAAAATCAGAAATCAAGTCCCATGCTGAAGTAGAATCCCGTTTTGCAACTCTCGTCGTTCCAATGGATATTTGCCGTTATAGGTATAAAAAACAGTTTATAGCCGATTTGCAGTCCGGCACCATAAACAACATCGTTCATTTTGTCTATATCGTGACCGTCGATGAAGGCTCCGCCGCGCAAAGCCACAAAACTGTTTTTTCCCATCCAGCACCTCAAGGCCATCTCCGCCGTTCCAAGGATGTCGTCACATTCCTTCACGCCGTTATGTCCGATGAAGGCGAGTTGATGATTGAAATATCTTCCGCTCATCACGCCACCAATCTGGTTAGTCATATATTTGTCTTCGTTATCATCTCCAAATATCCATCGCCCTGCGAAAGAAGGAATCACGGCAAACATTCTGCCCAAAGGCACGACGACTGTCGCGTTGGCTCCGACGAACTGTGCATAAGTATGGCTGAGCGAACAATCATAATTAAAGCCAGCCTTGATGCCTCGATGCGGGAAATATCCGTCGTCGAGATTGTCGAACATGGCACTAACGTAGGCATAACCATAAAAGGTGTCATAATCGCGGACTATGGTCTGCCCTACCTCGTCGCTCACCATATTGAACGGCATATTTTGAAATTTTCCGCCCAGATTGATTTCCAGATTATTCCAATGCGTATTGGCGACGTAAACGCGAAATTCGTTCCGCCACGACTGCTCGTTGTATTTGTGTTTCAGAAGAACCGGTTCGTATCCGAAATGAGTTCTGTAAAGATTCAGCATACTTACGCCAAATTTAGGACCTTTTGTCGGGACATATTCGTACTGTGCCTTGAAATACGGCGAAAGTCCTACTTTAAGTGTTAAATCCAACGTGGAACCGATGACGTTGTTGCTGCCGATTCCGAGTGTAAACATCGAGGCAACAGTTTCCTCGGTGTCCGTTCTAAAGCCGAGATGCAGCGAATTTGCCGGTTTTTTGTCACAAATAAAAGTAAGGAGGAAACCATCTGATTTTTCAACGAGGCGATATGAAACCTGATTGAAGCAATCGTGACCGTAAAGTGTGGCGACTGCCGACTCGATGTCTTCACGCGAACAGAAATCGCCCTTGTCAATCTGCATTTTGCCGAAAAGATAGATTTCCTCACTCGCGGTAACACCTTCAAAATCAATATCTGACAGCCTCACTTTATCTTTATTGATATTCAAAGCCTTTTTATTGTTGAGAATTTTAAAACTTTGTCCCGTCTTAACAAGGATTTCGTCTATCTCATTTTCTTTAGCCGCCGCACATTTATAACCCTCCCCTATTATCGCGTCAACGACATTGCCTTTAAAATCCAAAGACTCATAGCCTGATGTATTCGGAATGATAAGTAAATCAGCATTTTTGCGTTTCTTTTCGACATCATTGTGTGTCATCGTGGTATTGCCGAGTATATCGACAATATTTCCTATTTCGGGTTCTTTTTTCAGAAAATCGAAATCGACACCTATTATAATATCAGCTCCGACGGCTTTGGCTATGTCTGTCGGAAAATTATTCTTCACGGCTCCGTCAACAAGTACCATTCCATCGGTTCTGACGGGATAGAAAACTCCCGGTATTGACATTGTGGAGCGTGCTGCATTATAAAAAGAGCCGTTTGTCCATATTTTTTCTTTTTGCGACACGACATCGAAAGCCACGCAACAGAAAGGCACAGGAAGACGCGCGAAGTCTATACTATCATGATAACCAACTGATAACGAACTGATTAAATTACCAACATTATAACCATAAAGAAGTCCTGAAGGCAGACTTTTCGGCATATTTTCAAACTCGAACGGCAGTGTGATAGCGCTTTTATCCTTCTGTTTCTTCGTATCGTGTGGAAAATATTTTCGCGGAATATCATCAGTAACGACATTATCCCAACGAATTGCGTGCATAATGGAATCCATTTCCTCTGCCGAATAGCCGAGCGAGCACATCGCAGCCACAAGTCCTCCCATTGATGTTCCGAGTACCATATCGACGGGAACGCCTTTTTCTTCGAGATACTTCATCACGCCCACGTGTGCAAGGCCTTTCACGCCACCACCGGCGAGTACAAGTGCGACCGTCGGACGTTCTTTTCTGATTTCGTCAAAACGCGCGGACATCTCCGAAAGAAAAACCGAATCTCTCTGAGGGTCAATTGTTTCAGCATCAAAAGCATTCGCTTGTGCGAATATTTTTCCTGCGGAACATAGTAACAGGAGAAGCACCGCAATATGTTTCTTCATAACATCAAAAGTCATAAAAATCAAATAGTTATATTGTTTTCAGGCAAATTTCTTACGACAGATCTTTTCAGATTTTTCTCCATGTCGTACCGTCTTTTCCGTCTTTGACTTCAATACCGATAGCGGCGAGTTTGTCGCGGATAAGGTCACTCGTAGCCCAGTCCTTTTTAGCGCGGGCTTCTTTACGTATGTCGATGATTGTCTGCATCAATCCGCCGACGACCGTTTCATCGCTGCTGTCGGTGTCCAAAAGTCCGAGAATGTCGAAAACGAAAGGTTTTAGCAGTTTATTGACAAGGATGTCAAGTTCTTCTGCACAGATAGTAGCCTGTCCGTTTTTAACACTGTTTATGATACGTGTTGCTTCGAAGAGGTTTGCGATGACGATTGGGCTGTTAAAGTCGTCGTTCATGGCATCGTAGCAGGCATCGACGAGTTTTTGAACACCGTGTTTGTCAGCTGTTTCTGTTGCAACGAGTGTATCTGCCGTTTTGACTGCCTCCATCAGGCGGCGATAACCTTTCTCGGCCGCCTCCAGAGCCTCGTTTGAGAAGTCGAGAGTGCTTCTGTATTGAGCCTGAAGTATGAAGAAACGTATAGTCATCGGGCTGTAGGCGCGTTTAAGGAGCGGATGATTGCCTGCGAAGAAGTCTTCAAGCGACATCGCGTTACCGAGCGACTTGCCCATTTTCTGTCCGTTGATGGTTATCATGTTATTGTGCATCCAATAATGCACTGGGGCCTTTCCGAAAGCTGCCATTGACTGTGCAATCTCCGATTCGTGATGAGGAAACATAAGGTCCATGCCGCCGCCGTGTATGTCAAATGTCTCGCCGAGATATTTGCAGCCCATGGCCGAGCACTCCGCATGCCAACCCGGGAAGCCGTCGCTCCAAGGCGAAGGCCAGCGCATAATGTGTTTCGGTTCTGCCTTCTTCCACAAGGCGAAATCGACGGGATTGTGTTTTTCTTCCTGGCCGTTCAATTCGCGGGTGGTATTGAGCATTTCTTCGACGTTACGTCCCGAAAGCACGCCGTATTTATATTTCTTACTGTATTTTTCGATGTCGAAATAGACGGAGCCGTTCTCAACGTATGCGAAGCCGTTGTCGATGATTTTCTTCACCATGTCAATCTGTTCGATGATGTGTCCGGATGCGTGCGGCTCTATTGACGGACGCAGCACGTTGAGTTTGTCCATCGAAGTATGGTAGCGGTTTGTATAATATTGTGCAACCTCCATCGGTTCGAGGTTCTCAAGGCGTGCCTTTTTCGCTATTTTGTCCTCGCCTTCGTCGGCATCATGTTCGAGATGACCGACATCTGTTATGTTGCGCACATAGCGTACTTTATATCCGAGATGTTTGAGATAGCGGAACACGAGGTCGAAGGTTATTGCCGGACGCGCGTGTCCAAGATGTGCGTCGCCATAAACAGTCGGACCGCAGACGTACATTCCGACGTAGGGTGCGTTTATTGGTCTGAATAGTTCTTTCTGACGAGTTAACGTATTGTAAATAAGCAAGTTGTTTTCCATATTTTTATGATTTTATTTTTTACAAAGATAGTCGTTTTTTTATCAAATAGCAATAGTTGTCATTCTCTGCCTTACTACTTCGAATGTAACAATTCCGGCTGCAACTGAAACATTGAGCGAGTCGATGTCGCCGGGCATCGGGATGACGAGATGTTCATCAGCGCGTTTGAGGCAGGCTTCGCTTATACCGTCTTCTTCGGAGCCGAGAATCAACGCAATAGGTCCGGAAAGGTCTGACTGCCAAATATTTTTGTTTCCTTTTTCGGAAAAGGCGACGACTTTCAGACCGCTTGCCTTCATAAAATCAATCGCGTCCTTGATATTATCGACGCGGCAAACGTTTATCAGCGAAAGTGCGCCTGCCGAGGTCTTCATGGCATCGCCGTTGATGAGTGCCGAACCGTGAGACGGAATGACGATAGCATCGACGCCGGCCGCATAACACGTTCTCGCTATCGCCCCGAAATTGCGCACATCGGTGACGTGGTCGAGGATGACGACAAACGGCATCTTGCCCGCCTCGTAAGTCATCGGGACGACTTCCTCTAAAACCTGATAGGAAATCTGACACACAAAAACGACCACGCCCTGATGATTTTTTCGTGTAAGACGATTCAGTTTTTCAAGCGGAACATATTGAACCACAACACCTTTTGAGCGAGCATAACCAGCTATCGCGGCAAGCTGCGGAGAACGCAGTCCTGATTGAATGAAGACCTTTTCCAAGTCTTTTCCCGACTTTATCAGTTCTTCCACAGGATGTATTCCGAAGACCATATCCTTATTTTCCATCCGTATCGATTTTTTGTGCAAAGATATGGAAAAAAGTAGTCATGAGGCTTACGATATTATTAATGTCGAAGGTCTAAAGTCGAAGGTCGAAGGTCTAAAGTCTAAGGTCTAAAAACATTTCGCATTTCGCATTCCGAATTACACATTCGACCCTTGACCTAACGCTCAATCACCCACTTGTCGATGTTTCTGCATTCCGTGCTGAAGTTCACGCCGATTTTGATGATATTCCTTTCATCCTTTGCAAATGGTTCGGCGTAACCTTTTTCGTTGATTTGTTGTAAGGCTTCCTCAGCAGACTTATTGAATTTGAACTCAAAAATATAGATGTAGTCTTTCGTCTTGATTGTCATATCCATGCGTCCTTTGTTGGTGTGAGTTTCAATATCAACGTAATAACCGCAGAGAGAAGTGAGGATGAACATCACGCTTTGGAAATGGCGTTCCTGTTCGAGTTCGAGTTCGTAAGGACACGCGCTGAGAAACGACTGCAAACGTTCCATAAAGCTTTCAATCTCACCGTTATAAAGCGAGCGCACAAAACGGCTTATCTCGAACGCCGACTTGCCCTGAACCGTATTGGCGTAAAAAGGCATGAGGTATTTCAGAAATCCCTGTTTGACCTCGCGGTTCGGGAATCCGAGGCGGAACAGTTCGAACTCTTTGTCATAACCTTTGATTGTCAGATAACCGCTCTGGTAGATAACCGGAATCGGGTTAGTTGAGGCAATATCTACGCAGTTGAGCGTGTCGGCATCGGGCTCTTCGTGTTCAAGGTCGGGCAAAACGTACTGATGCTGTTTGAGAAGCTCCATAAGATAAGTCGGGGTTCCCGTCTCGAACCACCACGCCCCGATTTCACCCTTATAAAAGGCGTTAAGCAGGCTGAACGGGTTATAGACTCCGGGGAGTTCTTCTTTGCAGAAGTGATAGCCGTCGTAGTTCTCGCGCAGTGCGGCGTAGGTATCCTCAACAGTCTTATCCAACTTCGCGGCGAGTTCGGAAACCTCCACTTCGAAATTGTCGCGGAGTTCCTGTTCGGAGATTCCGCAGATGTCGTGAAATGCGGCATCCATTGATATGTCGTTCAAGTTGTTCAGATCACTGAAGACGCTCACTTTGCCGAATTTCGTCACGCCGGTGAGGAACGCGAACCTGATGCAGCCGTCCATCGATTTCAGAGCTCCGTAGAAGCCTTTCAGAGTGGCGCGGTAGGCATCTTGAAGTTCCACGTTTCCAATGGCTTGAAGTAATGGTTTATCATATTCGTCAACGAGAATCACCACTTGGCGGCCGGTTTTCTCGTAGGCCAAACGTATCACTTGTGTGAAACGTTCCTCAATGCTGCGGTTACGATATGTGTCACCGTATTTTGACTCCCACTGTTCAAGATGTTTGTTCAATTCAGCCTCAAGACAGGTTTTATCCTTATAGTTACGGGTGTTTAAATCCAAATGCAGCACGGGATATTCCGTCCAGTCGTGCTCTAATTTCTCAATCGCAAGGCCTTTGAAGAGTTCGCGTTTGCCTAAGAAATACGACTCTAAAGTATTGAGCAGCAAGCTTTTTCCAAAACGACGCGGACGGGAAAGGAAATAATATTTTCCTTCGCTGACAAGTTTAAAGACGATGGCTGTTTTGTCAACGTATTTAAAATCCTTGTTTCTCAAGTCTTCAAAGCTCTGTATGCCGATTGGAAGTTTCTGTCCCATAACCTTTTGTTTTTACGGCGCAAAATTACAAAAAAAACGGATAATTGGATATTTTGACAATCAGCTTTTAGAATTCCTAAAAAATAAAAAACAATATTGGATTTTTTCCATTTCAGCAACGAAAAAAACGATTTTTTCTTTATGTTTGCACATAAATTCATTCCACTTTTTATATGAAAAACGAATACCAAAAATTTTGCAGAGACATCAAGGACATCACGCGTTATTACATGCTGTTGGTGGAAGAAACGAAGTCGCACAAACTTGTCGGAAGCACAAACGAGTGGGTTCTCGACAATTTTTATATGATAAGCGAACAGGAAAAAGTGCTTAATGTTGATTTGAAGAGCAGGGAATTTAGACAAATCGGACAAGAACGGCTCGCAAAGATTGAAGATTACGTGCAGGAAATTTTTTCTGACAACCATTTTCAGATTGAAAAAGCCATGTTGTTCGACAATCTGTCTAAGGTTCAAACCAAAAGCGGCGATTTTTTCACTTATCCTGAAGTCTTCGCCCTTATTCCTATAGCCAAATATTTATTAATCAGCAATTTGGCAAAGTTATGCAGGGAATTGGAGGCTGACAATGCGTATCATTATTCACCGACCGACAAATCGGCTGCCGATATAGAGAAGCTCAACGAGGCGGCGAAACGCAACCTTCTGATGATGAGTTTATTCAACTCGCTGCGCAAAGTCACAAAGATAACGATGTCGTCACTCATCGATGCCGTAAGTTTTTCGGAACAGGTGTTAAAAAAGGAGAAGGCGGACATGTACAATCAGATGTACGACCGTACCAAGGACGACTATCGTGCGCAGATCGTGCGTCTTGCGAAGAAACAACGCAAAAAGGAACTCGATTTTGTGAAGGAAATTGTGTCGAGTGCCGATGCGAAGAACGAACACGTCGGATGGCAGCTTTTTAAACCGAAACGCTGGAATGTCCGTTCACACCTTTATATATTGATTGTGACGTTTGCGACGCTGCTACTTGCCACGGCGTTCTCGTTTTGGGCGACTGGAGGCGGCTGGCTCACCGTCATTTCCGCAGTGCTGACCCTCGTGCCGGCAAGTCAGATTGTAATCGACCTCTTCAGTCAGGTGCTGTATTGGTTTCACAAACCAGTCAACACTTTCAAGATAAAGTTCAAGGACGGGCTCATCCCGAAGGAATACGCCACCATGGTCATCATGCCGACCATCTTGAAAAACAGGAATAAAACCATTGAACTCCTTGAGCAGCTTGAGATTTATTATCTCTCGAACCTCGACCGCGGTTCGGATGGTCAGAAGTTGAATCACCGTAATCAGAACATTTATTACACACTCATAGGAGATGCAGCAGCGGGGCCCAATGCCGACATGCCGTGGGACGACGAGGTTGTGGAAGCCGGTCTTGCCAAGGTGAAGGAGCTCAACGCCAAATACGGCGCGCCTATATTCAACTTCGTATATCGCCGCCGCGCGTACAGCGAAGGCGAAGGCTGCTGGCTCGGATTCGAGCGCAAACGCGGTGCCATACTGCATTTCAACGACCTTCTGTTGGGCAACTTTAGCGAAGAGGAGAGCAAGAAGTGGTTCCGGTGCGAGACTGTCAGCGAATGGCTACAGCAGGCCGTGACGCCTATCACATTCGTCATCACCCTTGACACTGACACCGAGTTAGTCCTTTATTCGGCGCAGAAACTCATCGGAGCGATGGCTCATCCTCTGAACCGCGCCCGACTCTCGAATGACGGACGGCGTGTCGATGCGGGTTATGGAATCATGCAGCCGCGCGTCAACGTCGATGTCGAAGTGACCAACAAATCGAAATACGCCCAGCTCTTCTCAGGCCTCGGCGGTCTTGATGTCTATACCACGGCTTCTTTCGAGCTTTATCAGGACATCTTCAACGAAGGCTCGTTCTGCGGAAAGGGAATCTACGACCTCAAAGTGTTCCAGCATGTTTTGAAAGGCACATTCCCGCAGAACCTCATCTTGTCGCACGACCTCATCGAGGGCTGTCATATACGCTGCGGACTCATCAACGACGTGGAGTTGTTCGACGACAGTCCGTCCAACTACATCGACGACGCCAAACGTCATCACCGCTGGACTCGCGGCGACTGGCAGATAATAAGCTGGCTCGGGCGCAAGGTCCGCAACGAACGCGGCGACAAGGTGAAAAACCAGGTCAACACCATCGGCAAATGGAAGATTTTCGACAACTTGCGCCGCAGTGTGTTCAGTTTGGCCTGTCTCATCGCACTGTTCTTCGGCTTCGCGCAAGCCGTCGGCAATCCCGGAAGCATATCCCCCGCGTGGTTCGTCCTCGCCGTGATATTGACAGTCACCTGCCCTATACTGTTCTTCCTCGTCGGCCAGATTCGCCATCTGCCGAGATTCAACAAACGTTACCGTTATTATATGACCTTGATGCGCGGTATCGGAGTCGTCATCAACCGCGCGTTAGTGCAGTTCGCGCTTCTTCCGAAAGAAGCATGGATGTACACTGATGCCATCATACGCTCATTATACAGAATGGCCTTCTCGCATAGCAATCTGCTCAACTGGGTTCCGAGCGACGAAGCGGCAAAAAGCACCAAAGGAACTCTCGGCGACTATATCGGAAAATTCTGGTTCAACTATATCTGCGCCGCCATACTTGCAGCCCTCACCATCTTTATCAGCAGAAACAACATTTCGCCGATTCTCATTATCGCCTCCGCCTTTACCTGCGCAACTTGGATTTTCGCGCCATTCATGATGTATTTTCTCGGAAAGAAATTCCCTCAGGAAAAGAAAGAGTTAGATGAAAAAGAGACATCAGAAGTGAAACAATGGGCGAAAGACACGTGGAATTATTTCGACCGACTCCTAACAGCTGAAAACAACTACCTGATACCCGACAATTACCAGCTCAACCGCGCGGTAAAGGCCGACACCAAGACATCTCCGACCAACATAGGATACTCGCTCACCGCTGTTGTTTCGGCAGCAGAACTCGGCTTCATCACTCATGACGAGGCGAAAAAACGCATCTCAAACATCATCACGACAATAGCCAAACTTGAGAAATGGAACGGACATCTCTTCAACTGGTACCGTATTTCCGACCTTCAGAAACTGCCCAACTTCTTCATTTCAACATGCGACAGCGGCAACTTCGTGGCTTGTCTTTATGTGGTAAAAAGTTATCTTTCTCATCATGATGGAGACACAAAAATCATTGAGACTGTGTCACTTTTGATTAAAAACACTGATTTTTCAAAACTCTACAACCCGTCGTTGGACGTATTCAGCATCGGCTTCGATTACGGGTCGAACTGTCTTCTCCCCTATCATTACAACAATTTTGCATCGGAAGCGCGTCTTACGAGTTTCATGACCATCTCACAAGGTGACGCGCCGTACAAACATTGGTTCTGCCTCGACAAGACGCTCGTCCAATACAAGGGATTCAAAGGCGTTGCCTCGTGGTACGGGACGCTTTTTGAGTATTTCATGCCGCTCATATTCCTTCCGACTTATCGTCACACGTTGATGGACGAGACATACAGTTTTGCCATCCGCGCCCAGCGTTCATTTATCGACAACATCAAACGACGCGGTACCTCGCACAAGATTCCGTGGGGCATTTCCGAGACGGCTTATCATGAACTTGACGACGCTCAGAACTATAAATATCATGCTTTCGGTGTGCCTTATCTCAAGTTCCAAAACACCACACCCGACCGCATCGTCCTTTCGCCCTACAGTTCATTGATGACGATTGGCATCAACGACAGGGCTGTTTATGAAAACATGGAGCGTTTCAAGGCACTTGAGATGTATGATGAAATGGGATTTTTCGAGTCGTATGACGAAGAAGACCACGTGCCTGTTCACGCGCATTACGCACATCATCAGGGAATGATTTTGGCGAGTCTGACGAACTATCTTGCCGGAAACTGCATCCAGCAGTATTTCATGGAAGAGCCGATGATGCGTTCTATGGAGACGTTATTAAAGGAGAAGGCGCAGATAAAGCCGTATATCGACCTGAAAGTCACGCTGTTTAAGCGTTATCAATACGACAAAGTCCAGTCGGAAAGCGACGCGAGAGAGTTCGACCATTTGGAGGAAGTTCCGGAGGTTGGGCTTTTGAGCAACGGCGAATATACGGTCTTCCTCAACGACCGCGGAGCCGGATATTCATGTTTCCACCACATCATGTTGAACAGATACCGCCGCATCAGTGCCGACCATTACGGACAGTTCCTCTTCGTGCGCAACCTCGCCAACGACCGTTTATGGTGCAACACATACGCACCGTTGGACGTTATGCCGGATAGATACAGAGTATCTTTTGCTTCCGACAAGATTCAGTTCTTGCGCGTTGACGGCGACATCGAGACCAAGACAGAGATTTGCGTCATCAAGGACCGCCTTGCCGAAATCCGACGTGTGACATTCACCAACAGCGGCGACTGCGATGCCGACCTCGAACTCACCACTTACGCCGAAGTCGTTCTTTCGAGACATCAGGACGATGAGAGCCACCGCGTATTCAACGGCATGGGTATCAGCTCTGAATACGACGATGAGAACCATGCTTTGTTCTTAAGCAAGACTGAACGCAACGACCACGACACGCGTAACATAGTGATTCACAAACTCTTCATCCTCGACGAAGAGCAAAATTCGGCACTTCCGGAATACGAGACGTCACGACTGCGTTTTTTAGGCAGGGGCGGAAGCATCAGTCATGCCGACGTCATCGACGGACACCGCACCCTTACAGGCACAGTCGGTACTACGCTCGACCCGATAATGAGTATGCGGAGACGTATCCACGTGCCGGCAGGAGAACAGGTTACCGCAGTGATTATCACCGGATTTGGAAAGGCCCGCGAACAATTGTTACGCATCATCAACATGTACAACAACGCCATCAACGTCAACAACGCCTTCGAGACGGCATCAGTATTCAACAACATGAGGAACAACATGTCGTTGCTCAAAGGCGCACAGATGACACTGTACAACAAAATCGCCAAATACATCTTACAGACGGCCACGCTCGGCAACCGACGCAAGCAGTATCTCGTGAAAAACAAACTCTCGCAAAGCGGATTATGGCGTTTCGGCATCTCAGGCGACAACGACATCATTTTGATGGAAATCAACGACATCAATCGTTCAGGATTTGCCAAAGAGATACTTCGCGCATTCGAATATTGGAAGACTCACGGAATGATTCTCGACATCGTCTTCATCAACGACGAAAACGGCGAAAACCGCGAGGGTCTCACCCACTTCATACGCAACATTGCCGACACAGAGCATCTTTGGACATCACACTCCAACGAGGGCAAAGTATTTGTTATCAATGGAAACGAATTGTCGGATGATGAACGCACGCTTCTTCACACCGTAGCTGCAATCGCCTTCAATACTGTTGACGGGAAGATGTTCGAGCAACTCGAGATGGCCGAAGAGAACAACCAGCATTATCAGGATATGGTTGATTATCCTGTGATGAAGCCCCATTCGAAGCACCACGTGTGGTCGTCGCTTGAGTTCTATAACCAATACGGCGGCTTCGACAACAACGGACGTGACTACGTCGTCACCAACACCAACACGCCGATGCCGTGGGTCAATGTGCTGTCGAATCCGCGTTTCGGCTGCGTCATCAGTTCCACGATGGCCGGATTCACATTCGCATACAACTCGCAGCAGTTCAAACTGACCAGTTGGAGCAACGACATCGTGCGTGACAACGCCTCCGAGATGCTCCTCATCAACAAACAGCAGTTCATGCCTGCCACGGCGCGGCACGGACAGGGATTCTCATCATTCGATGCCGAATATGACAGTTTCAAAGTGATGGTCCGCGTATTCGTCTCTCCGGAAAAGATGGAGAAATATTATCAGATCAAAATTGAGAACAAGACCAATGAAACGCTTGACCTTCATATAGATATGCTTTACAAACTCGTTCTCGGGACGAACGAGGAACAGACGGCGCGTTATCTCTACGGAGAATGGGATTCGGCCTCAAACAGCCTCATTGTGCGCAATACGTATCACGAAATCTATCGTGACACACGCATGCAGCTCACAGCGACGGAATCCATCACCGACATCGAAATCGACTATCCGAACCGCAAACGCCTCGGCTTCGACATCAGCGTACCGGCTAACGGCGAGAAAGAGTTCGCCTACATCATTGCGGTGCTTGAAAAAGTTGATGACAAACCGATACGCCGCTTGCTTTCAGAGACACACGACGAGTTTAAGGCTGTAGAACATTTCTGGGACGAAAAGCTCAGCCACATCCAAGTGGAGACGCCAGACAAATCGTTGAATATCATGCTCAACCGCTGGTATCTGTATCAAGTCTATACAGCACGTCTGTTTGCGCGTGCAGGTTTCTACCAGGTAGGCGGCGCGACAGGCTTCCGCGACCAGCTTCAAGACTGCATGTCGGCACTTTACAGCGACCCCGCATACGCCCGTCGTCAGATTCTTGAACATGCCGCACACCAATTCCCCGAAGGCGACGTGCTTCACTGGTGGCACGAGACGCTTCACTTAGGAGCAAGGACTACATTCAGCGACGACTATCTCTGGTTAGTTTATGTCACGCACCAATATGTTCACGTCACCGGAGATGCCTCTATCCTTGAAGAACAGGTCGCATTTTGTCACGGCGAGCCGCTTAATCCAGGCGAAAACGAACGTTGTCTGCACTATTCGACGCCACAACACAAGGTTGCAGTCACAGCTGACGAGCACGACACCGGCTTTGAATATGCCACATTATACGAACACCTACGCCGTTCCGTAAACCGTTCTATGTCGCGCATAGGCGTACACGGCCTGCCTCTGATGGGCTGCGGCGACTGGAACGACGGCATGTCGAGTGTCGGCGTGCAGGGCAAAGGCGAAAGCGTCTGGGTGGCCTTCTTCCTCTGCGACATCACGCCAAAGATGGAAGAACTGACACAGTTGATGCCGGCTGCCGACCTGTCATATATCAGCGAACTCTCTGACTTCAGGACAAGACTCGTTGCCGCGTTGCAGAAAAACACATGGGACGGGGCGTGGTTCCTGCGTGCCTTCTTCGACAACGGACATGCGATGGGGTCACGCAACAACCGCGAGTGCCAGATCGACCTCATCTCGCAGGCTTGGAGCATTCTCACCGACGTCGCCACAAAAGAGCAGAAAGAGTCCGTCTTCCGCGAAACGGATGCCCGCTTAGTCAACCGCGAACACGAGATTATACAACTGCTTACGCCGGCATTCCAACACTCCGAAGACAAACCGGGGTACATCATGCTTTATCCGGAAGGCGTACGCGAAAACGGCGGACAATACACACACGGCGCAATGTGGTACATCATGGCACAACTGAAAGAGGGACGCACCGATATGGCTTACTTCCTCTACTCACTCATCAACCCGACACACCGCACCTCTACCCTCGCCGATGTGCTGAAATACAAGGTGGAACCATATTGCATCGCAGCCGACATCTACAGCAACCCGCAACATCCGGGACGCGGCGGCTGGACTTGGTACACAGGCTCCGCATCATGGGCATACAAAACAGGCATCGAAAACATACTCGGTTTCCAAAAACATGGCGACACACTGACTCTGTCACCCAACATCCCGTCAAGATGGAACTCATTCTCAATGACATACAAATACGGAAACTCAACATACCACATCATCTACAACAGACCTAAAGATGCCGCCACACAACCGACCGTCATCAATCTCGTTGACGACGGAAAAGAACATGAGATAAAAATCGAGTAACGAAAAAATGCTGAAAAATAAAATTTAACTATGGAAATCAAAATCTTAGGAACAGGCTGCTCTAACTGCAAAAACTTGTTCACCAACGTGCAGCATGTCGCCGCCGAACTCAAACTCAACGCCAACATCACCAAGGAAGAAGATATGATGAAAATCATGGCTTACAATGTGATGCAACTTCCAGCCCTTGTCATCGACGAAAAAGTCGTGGCAAAAGGGAAAATCTCCGTTGACGAAGTGAAAAAACTGCTTCAGAATTATATTTGATTAGCATATTTTAAGACAATGAAAATCAAATTGTTATCAGCTTTATGCCTGCTCATCGCAATGATTGGCTGCGGAAACACGACAAATCAAAATACCGACAGCAATCCGTCGGACGATGCGGTTCACGTCTATTGTTTCTATGGGAAACAACGCTGCCCCACATGCTTGGCCATAGAGAAGTGCACGCAGGAACTCGTTGAGCAGCAATACGCTAACGAAGCGAAATCGGGCAAGGTGAGATTCCAGCCCGTCAGCATCGACGATAACGAGGCTTTGGCCGGCAAGTACGAAGTCGCTTGGTCGTCGCTCATCATCGACAGAAGCGGCAAAATCAGCAACTTGACCGACATGGCCTTCAAAAACGCCCGCAACAACCCTGACGAGTTCAAGGCGCGACTGAAAGCCGAGATCGACAAAATGCTTCATCAGTAATGGAAACCCTGCAACAGCTTTTGGACAGCAGCACCGCGCCCGTCATCACGGCGTTTCTGTTGGGCCTGCTGACCGCCATCAGCCCCTGCCCTTTGGCGACCAACATCGCCGCCGTGGGTTTCATCGGCAAGGACATCGGCAGCAAGTGTGGCGCATTGCGGAAAGGACTGCTCTACACCTTGGGAAGGATATTGGGTTACAGCATCTTAGGCGTCGCGCTCATCGTCATCTTGCGACAAGGCGCGGGCATCTTCGGCATACAGAAATTCTTCGGCCGCTACGGTGAGATGTTCATCGGCCCAATCATGTTAGTTGTCGGTCTGTTCATGTTGTTCGGAGGCCGTCTGAACCTGCCGAAATTCGGTTTCCGGTCCGACGGCGAGAACCTCGCAAAAAAAGGCGACTGGGGCGCTCTGCTGTTAGGCGTACTGTTCGCCTTAGCGTTCTGCCCGACGAGCGGCGTGCTATATTTCGGCGGACTCATCCCGCTGTCGGTAGCGTCGTCGGGCGGTTATTTCCTGCCTGTGGTCTTCGCCATAGCGACCGCACTGCCCGTTCTCATCGGCGCCGTCATCATCGCGTTCAGCGTGGAGAGCATCGGCAGATTTTATGAGAAGATGCAGACGCTGCAAAGATGGATGAACTGGATCGTCGGCGGGCTTTTCGTCATCATCGGCATTTATTATTGTATTGTCGCTTTTTCATAAAAAATTTAAAAATCAATTCATTATGATTCAGAAATTCGCCGATTGGCTGATTTTCAACGTCGTCGGATTAGATGCAGGCACGCACTTTGCCCTCGCCTTGAATTTCTTTGTCTTTGAGACCATCAAGGTGCTGATGCTTTTGTTTGTCATCAGCGCAATCATGGGCGTCATCAACGCATATTTCCCCATCGACCGACTCAAGCACTACTTGCAGACGCACAAGCTCTACGGCCTGCAATATTTCATGGCGTCGGTGTTCGGAGCCATCACGCCATTCTGCTCATGTTCGTCGATTCCGTTGTTCATCGGTTTCGTGAAAGGCGGCATTCCGCTTGGCGTAACATTCTCATTTCTAATCACTTCGCCTTTGGTCAACGAGGTGGCAGTCGCAATGTTTCTCGGTGCTTTCGGGGTGAAGACCACGGTCATCTATGTGGTGAGCGGCATCGTTTTAGGCACCATCGCCGTCATGTTCATCCTCAGCGGATGGCTGTTCAACGCGGTGCTGTAAAAATTAGAATTCTTGCATTTACTTGACAGACGATTCGCCTGTATTTGTTAAGTTCCCGAGTCAAGGTCTGCAAAACACAAATTGGATTTTATGCCATTTTTGGATTTGCGCCCCATTTGTTGTCGCCCGGCTGGCTGTTTTTGCACATCCAAACGAGAAAAATGATGGGAACTATGACAGTAAAGATAATTGACAAAATAGCACCTATGACAGGGAGGTAAATCAACAAAATAGAACCTACGATAGAACCTATGATAGCACCTACGATAGTGAAAATAGAAATCCACAAAATGTTCCAACCACTCTTACCGATATCGTGAAGACGTCGAACAGCAACAGCGAGGCCTGGAAGAAAAACTGCCAGAGAATACACGCTACTGATTATGCCCACCCCATGAATTTTTGTGCCTATCAGACCATCAACAAAAAACAATACTAAAGATACTATCACGTTAAACAGGTAGAACATCCAATATTCTTTTCTACGAGCACGACCCGAGAAATCAACGTACTGTTTCAAACATTTAAAATACCATTTCATAATTTAAGAATTTAAGATTTAGAGGACTTCTATTTTAACTATTCACACGCCGCCCTTCCGAATTTCGCGAAGTCCGTTGAACGAAATTCCAGAAGAAAACGACGCAGCAAAGTTACATTTTATATTCTTACTTCCAACAATTTTATGATATTTTTTTGATTTTTCGGGAGGGGTAGTTTGTTGATATTCAATATATTTCACAAAAAACAATCTTCTTTCACCCACTCCCGGCCTCGCTCCCGCCGGAAATCTCTTTCTAAAAATAAATTCCAGAAGGCAGACATTCGGAAACGGATTTTTTAATATTTTCGCCGTCGAATTCGTGGAAAATAATCTGTTTTATATTTCCGTATTCGTGATAAAATATCATTCCAATTTCCCGACGATTTCCTCCTTCGGGAAATTCAGGATCGAGAACGCGAACCATTTCTTTCCCAAGTCTTTCAGCGAAGCCCCGACATGATAGACCTCATCGTCGATTATCAGAAACCGGTCGTGTGACTTGCTAAAATTTTCAATCGTAATCGGTTGATATTGTGAGTTGTATCTTTCCAAGTCAAGTTTGAACTGACTTGAGATTTTTGAAGTGTAAATTGTGGCATTGACATTCTCGTTTCTTTTTGAGAGGATGTTCAGGACGCTCTCGTCAACGTAATTGTCGATGAGAATGATTTCTTTCTTTGCTTTTTTTATCAAGTTTGAAACGAAGACGTAAGCGTCGAAGATCTGTCCGTCGAAGAATATTCCTTCTTTCGGATTCGTCCTTCCTTCATCAAGACGTTGGAAAAGCTCCTCGATTTTATTGTCTGAATCTTTTTGATGGTTTTGCATCTCAATTTGCAGATGTTCCATCTTTTGCTGGTTTTGAACTATTTCAAGCTGGTTGTATTCGATGTTCTCTATCCTTTGGAATAACTTCGCGTTCTCATTGATGAAACGCCTCATCCCGACGAACGCCCGCATGATTCTGATGTTGGCTTCGACGGCCGTCGGCGAGTGAAGGACGCCGCTCAGCATGGCGACACCTTGCTCTGTGAAGGCGTATGGAAGATACTTGATATTGTCACCTTGTTTCAATTTCAAGGTCGCAATTTGCGACCTTGAATTCAAGGTCACAATTTGTGACCTTGAAAATCCGCACTCATCCCAAGTCAGCTGGAACATAAAGTCCTCGGGGAAGCGTTCAATGTTGCGGGTCACTTGTTCAATGAGTCGTTTCGTCTCAACGCCATAAAGAACCGCCAAGTCTGAGTCGAGCATAACCTGTTGATTTCTAATTATCTTGATAAGATTTCTGATTGAGTTGTCGGGGATTATCAGGCTTGAGGTGCGTGCCTTTATCACGTCTTCGGCCCAGGTTTTGAACTGATTTATGCCCGAAGATTTCACCCGGTTTCCGACGGAGATTATGACGTCGAAACTGAAGCATTTCACCGGCTTGTCTGAATTTGCAATGTGCAAAAAACGCACATTGCTTTTTTCTTCAAGCCCTGTTTCCATGAAAACATTTTTGATATGTTTCGTAATGATGCTTCTGTCGCGCTGGAACAACTCCGCCATCTGCGCCTGCGTGAGCCAGACGTTCCCGTCTTCAAAAACTACCTCGATTTTCTTGGAATCGTTTGTCTGAAAAATAATTATTTCCTTATTCATAAATGTTGGTTTTTGATTGTTTACGAAAAATGGCTGCCAAACGACCGCCGTGAGGCGACATTATCTGACAACCATGTCATCACTGCAAAAGTAAGGATATTTTTTCGGATTGAGGTTGAAAATCATATAAAAATTTATTTCTTCACCCACTTCCCGCTTTCGGCCTCGCTCCCGTCTTTGATTCGTGAATCATATAACTACTGAACTGAGATTTTGGTAGTTGATGATTTTGATGTCGCCGGCGGCATTTTCAAAGTCTCCGGAATAGACCACGATTTTTCTTGCCACCGGCGTTTTCACATAATCCTGTATCTTCTTGAGCGACTTCTCGAATTCAGCAGTGTATGTTGACGACGACTTGACTTCAATGGCTGTTATTTCGCCTTCCTGTTTTAGAAGGATGTCAACTTCGTTCTGGTTTGAGTCGCGATAGAAGAAGACGCCGTTTTCCAGGCCTTGGTTGAAGCGGTGTTTCAAAATCTCGAGTACTATGAAATTCTCAAATATACAGCCTCTCATCTTGTCGCGCGAGAGTTGCTTCGGGCTTTCGATGTCGAGAAGGTAGCATGCCAGTCCGGGGTCGTTGAAATACAGTTTCGGTGATTTCACGACACGTTTTGTGACGTTTTCGAAATACGGCGGGAGCAGCGTGATGAGATACGATGCCTGCAAGACCGAGAGCCAGCGGGTAACGGTCTTTGAGTCAACACCTATCTCGTTGGCGACTTCCGATGCGTTGAACAGCGAACCCACCCTTGCGGCACACAGCTTCATGAACTTCATAAACTGAAGCTGGTCCTGGATTTTCAACAAGTCGCGGACGTCTTTCTCCAAATATGTCTTCACGTATGAAGGGTAGAACAGCCTCGCCGTGTTTTTCCGCGCGCACACCGCCGGATATAATCCGTTGAACAGCAACTCATCGAGCGACTTGCCCTGCTGCTCGGCTCTTGTCTCATCGTATGTCATCGGCATCAGCTCGAACACGCCGGCTCTACCCGGCAGTGACTCCGAAAGGCCTCTCAAAAGCTCAAGATTTGAACTTCCCGTGATGCAGAATTTCCTGTCGGGATGTTCATCCACGATACCTTGCATATAATCGAGCAGTGCCGGAACTTTCTGAATCTCATCAATGAACATCATCTTGCCCTTGTCATTGTTAAGAAACGCTATCGGGTCGTTTTGGGCAAACTCTCTGACATTCAAATCTTTCAGACTATATGCGACAGCATCGGGGAAAAGATGCCTGAGCAATGTGCTTTTGCCCGACTGCCTTGGTCCGGTTACTGAAATCACTGGGAAATATTGTGACGCTTCGGTCACGACACTTTCAATTTTTCTGTTGATATATGAAATCATATCTGATGAATTTTATGTAATTTCGGAATCGAGTGCCAAAATTACATAAAATATCAATGCCATTTACTGAAAAAGGCAATTTTTTTAAAAACTTTATTCCTTCACCCACTTCCCGCTCTCGGCCTCGCTCCCGTCTTTGATCACTTTCCAGACATAACTCCCGAAGGCAGCCCCAAACAATATTTCCGCCGAATTGTCGTTACTTTGACAGCTGCAACGTTACGAAATCATCCGGAACCGGAGTGAAGTCAGTCCCGTAATAGTTGTTGTAGGCACTGTCCAAAAATTCATATATCATCGCTTTGGCACTGTCCAATCCCATTCCAAGCATTGTAGCCGCAATAAAGTTCACGAACGTTGTTGCGTTTTCCACGGCTTCTTCATAACTCAACTCATCGTCTTCTTCCATATATTTTTGAGCTATTCTGCCAATAACAAACTCCAAGAGACCGTCAACAGCCGCCTTTGCTTCTTCGAAATTCTTATAAGGGTCAAACAGATGTTCGTTACCATTGCTTGTGTAGTATGTGAATTTATAGAATGGAATCTTGGCTCTTTCGCTGAAGAATTCCTCCACTTCCTCACGGCTGTGCATATCAAGAATCTCAGAAACCAGCATATTGGCAATTTCATTTTCCCAACACACCTTTGAGACTTTATACATATAATATTCTGAGAGTTTGAGCCAATATTGCTTTCCTTCTTCTATGAGATTGACGCCATTGGAAGGCTTTACATCCTGCACATCGTCTGATTGTACTGTCATAAGTCCATTTGGCGAAATGCTTCCTGTGCGATATGCAAGCGGAAGATTCACAAGGGAACTCGTGACGATGCTGAAGATTTCCCGTTCGTTGCGTTTCTCAGAAGTAATGGAATGCATGTGGGAGTGTCCGCTGAACACCACGTCGATTCCGGCATTGCACAAGTCTGTCACTACTTGTTCGTTGGTGTAGTTCTCATACCTTGCATTCGCTATATTCGCTCCCCTTATCATTGCCGCGTTGTTGTAGAATCCGAGGAGATTGTGATGCATTCCCATAATGACATAACGATTGTCGGCATGGGCTTTTTCAACCATTTCGGCCACCCACGAAACCTGAGTTTCCGTGAGTCCGCCCTGGACCGCCGCATTGTCGGGAGTATTCGGCTCATTAGAATCTACCCCGATAAAAGCGACGCCGTCCGTAGGATAGCTCATATAGTCGAGTTGCCTTGGGCCGCGTGCTACAGCGTCGCCATAGCCGCACAGGGCATATATCCGCTCAAAATCATTTTCCGAAGCGCTCGGTTCAGGCGTTGACACCGCGCCATCATATCTGAATGAATGAGGATTGTTCAAATCGTGATTTCCGGGGACCACGAGAATCTTGGCTCCGGTCTGTTGCGAAAATTCATTAAGTTTATCAGCCACATATTCGTGAGAAATAATCTCTCCGTCCTTGGTCATATCGCCGCAGACAATCAGAAAATCTGGGTTGTACTCCCGAGTTCTTTCAAGTGTGGCGGCAAAGATATCAGGACTCTCGCGCAATAGTTTGCACTCTTCCCAATTGTATATGTCAAATGCTTCACCTTCGCTGACAAGCAGGTCCGGATGCATCAGATGAATATCAGAAAGTACGACGAACCTTTTGGAGCCGTCATCGGGTATGGGCATTACATCGTCGTCCTTCTTCGAGCAGGAGACTAAAAGTCCCATCGCAAGAATCGCTATTGCCAGATGTTTTCTTTTCATTTGCAGTCTGTTTTTGCTATTTATACATTTAACCTAAATTCCGCAACACTAATAAATCGTCAACTTCTTAAAATCCTGAGCAACAATATGTTGCCCAGGATTTTGTCATGTCAGATTTTTCACACTACTCATTATAGTGTTACAAAACAATCAAGAAAAAAAATCGTAACAAGACATAGCAAAGGTACAAATAAAAATCCGATAAACTCACACCTTTCGGTGGATTTTTTTCAATTATGGAGTAGTTCGAATCAATGCTTTCACCCGTAATCGACTCAACTTTAGGCTGGCGATGCAGCGGCACCGTCGGATATAGGTTCAGCCGTTTTTTTGCAGTTCAAAAAATGTTATCGGACAGCAATGATTTTTTCATTACCTTTGCTTCATTATGAGCAGAATCTTTATCATCGACGACGACATCTCCTTCGGGATGATGCTTCAGACTTGGCTGCGGAAACAAGGCTACGAAGTCGAAGTGTCATCGAGTGTAAAAACGGCAGAAGGCATCCTTCGCAGGCAGAGTTTTAATCTTATTATCAGCGATTTGCGTCTTCCTGATGGAGACGGCATCATGCTTTTGTCTTGGCTGAGGGAAAGAAAAATCACGACACCGTTTTTCGTCATGACTGGTTACGCCGATGTACAGTCGGCCGTCCTCGCCATGAAACTCGGTGCCATGGACTATCTTCAGAAGCCAATAATACCCGACATACTCAAGACGAAAGTCGAGACGGCGTTGAAACAGAAGCCTGCCGAAGAATCGAAAGACGAAAAAAGCGAAAACCGCAGCTTTGTCAAGGGAAACAGCGAAACGATACGCCGCGTCTATAGCCATATTTCGTTGGTCGCACCCACGAAGATGTCCGTCCTTCTGCTTGGAGAAAGCGGCACCGGAAAAGAATATCTCGCTCGAATGATTCACGAGCAGAGCAACCGCAAAGACAAGCCTTTTGTCGCCGTTGATTGCGGGAGTCTCTCCAAAGAACTCGCGCCGTCAGAACTTTTCGGACACCTGAAAGGCTCCTTCACGACGGCAATCGCCGATAAGAAAGGCGTCTTCACAGAGGCTTCGGGCGGCACAGTCTTCCTCGACGAAATAGGAAACCTTTCATACGAGGTTCAAAAACAGTTACTTCGTGCACTTCAAGAACAAAAAGTGAGGCCCGTCGGCTCCGTCAACGACATCTCCATTGACGTACGCATTGTGGCGGCCACCAACGAAGACTTGAATAAAGCCATCGCCGAAGGCAGATTCAGACAGGATTTATATCACCGCATAAACGAATTCTCAATCATCGTTCCGCCACTGCGCGAACGCGTTGAAGACATTCCGAATTTTGTAGAATGCTTCATCGCGGAAGCAAACGAAGAACTCGGCAAAAGTATTAATTCTATTGATAAAGAAGCATTAAGCACACTTCAACAGCAGCAATGGAACGGTAATCTGCGAGAACTCAGAAACGTCATCCGCCGCGCCGTCCTCTTTGCTGAAAACGACACCATAACCGTCGAATCACTTCCAGTTTTTCAAACCGCCGCCAGCAATACTGCGGACGACGACCTCGCACTAAGGCCAGGCGACGAGGAAAATCAGATTAAGAAGGCTTTATACATAGCGCACGGCAACAAGACGATAGCTGCAAGACTGCTTCAGATAGACCGCAAGACCCTGTATAACAAGATGCACGCCCTCGGAATGATATAAGGATAGGACTGATTTTAGCGAATAGAAAAAGAGACCGACCCTTCGCAGAGTCGGTCTCACCATTCACATTAGAAAAAAACTTTCTTTATTTGTTGTTCTCCTCTTTTTCAAGGTCTTTCTTAAGCTGTGCAAGAACGTCGAGGTCGCCGAGGGTGGCACGTTCAATGGTGTCATTCACCTGTTTGATGGCGCGTTTGGTATTCTTTGCAGCTTTTTCGCTTTCAGCCTTTTCATTACGCTCGGTATTTTCCTTGGCCTCTTCCCAGATGCGGGAGATTGAAAGGATGATCTTCTTTGCTTCCTTACCGAACTCGATAACCTTGAAGCTGAGTTTCTCATCAACTTTGGCGTTGGTGCCGTCTTCTTTCTTCAGATGACGTGTCGGGCAGAAACCTTCGACGCCGTAAGGAAGAGCAACGACTGCGCCCTTATCGTTAGCACTGACGATGGTGCCTTCCTGAATCGAACCGACGGTGAATATTGTCTCGAACACATCCCAAGGATTCTCTTCAAGCTGTTTGTGACCGAGGCTCAAACGACGATTTTCTTCATCAACGTCAAGAACGATGACGTCAATCTTTTCACCGACTTTGGTGAACTCGGCCGGATGTTTGATCTTCTTCGACCAGCTGAGGTCGCTGATATGGATGAGTCCTTCGATGCCTTCTTCAAGTTCGACGAAGATACCGAATGTGGTGAGATTGCGGACTGTTGCCTCATGTTTTGAACCTTTGGCATAACGTTCGCTGATATTTGCCCATGGATCCGGAACGAGCTGTTTCATGCCGAGAGACATCTTGCGGGCCTCGCGGTCGAGTGTCAAGACCTTAGCCTCAACTTCATCGCCGACCTTCAGGAAATCCTGAGCCTTGCTGAGGTGCTGTGACCATGACATTTCGGAGACGTGGACGAGACCTTCGACGCCTGGAGCGATTTCAACAAACGCACCGTAGTCATTGACGACGACGACCTTACCCTTGACGACATCGCCTTCCTTGAGGTCCGGGTCGAGAGCATCCCACGGATGCGGCATAAGCTGCTTGAGACCGAGGGCGATACGTTTCTTGCCTTCGTCAAAGTCGAGGATGACGACCTTAATCTGCTTGTTAAGTTCGACGACTTCGCGAGGATCGTTGACCCTACCCCAGCTGAGGTCTGTGATATGGATGAGACCGTCAACGCCGCCGAGGTCGATAAACACGCCGTAAGCTGTGATGTTCTTAACGGTTCCTTCAAGTACCTGACCTTTTTCGAGTTTGCTCATGATTTCAAGCTTCTGCTGCTCGAGTTCGGCCTCGATAAGAGCCTTGTGCGAAACAACGACGTTCTTGTATTCCTGATTGATTTTCACAACCTTGAATTCCATGACGTTATTGAGGAACTTGTCGTAGTCGAGAATAGGTTTGACATCGATTTGCGAACCAGGCAGGAATGCGTCGATTCCAAACACATCGACGATGAGACCGCCCTTTGTACGGCTTTTGACAAAGCCATTGACGATTTCCTGAGTCTCATAAGCCTCATTAACGCGATCCCAAGCCTTGAGAAGACGGGCCTTTTTGTGGGAAAGGACGAGTTGTCCGTTTGAACCCTCTTGATTTTCAACATAAACCTCAACTTTGTCACCAACTTTAAGGTCGTTGTTGTAACGAAATTCATTGACAGAGATGATACCGTCGGATTTGAATCCGATGTTGACGACGACATCGCGTTCTGTCTTGGCGACGACCACGCCTTCGATAACCTCATGGTTACCAATCTGGCTCATTGTCTTGCCGTAAATTTCTTCGAGTCTCTCACGTTCCGCAGTCTTGGCGACTTTCTTTGAATCAGAGATCCAATCGAAATCAGGATCCGGAACTAAATTTCTTTTGTTTTCGTTTTCACTCATTTTGTGATGATGAAAATTGTACCCGCACGCCGCCTCCGCTTTCGGCTTACGAGGATTGTTAAACATTTTCTTTTCTTATCAAACCCTTGACAACCAATTAATTATCAAGACGGAAGAACGATTTGTAAAGAGTTGCAAAGGTATTACTTTTTTTTGAGAAAAACAAGACCTCTTTTTAATTTATTTTGAAGCATTTTTTGCTAACTTTGCGCCTCATATTATCCTCCTATAAAAGGAGGTGTCGTATCATCTTTTTACCTGTATTGAAATTTCAAATTTTTCAAAATGAAGAAAACACGTATTTTTGTCTTACTCGCAGTCGCCGTTTTGCTTGTAACGGCAGCCAAAGCCCAAACGAATTTGAGCAAACTCATGAGAGATCGTGGCGAATATTATTTCAGCCTCGACATTCAACAACTCTCGGATGTCCAATTCATCAACAGCATTTGTTCTGTTGACAAAGTCGATGGAAACACCGTCATCTGCTATGCCAACCAGAAACAGTTCGACAACCTTACAAAACAAGGTTTTAGTCCGACCCTGCTCCTTCCGCCCTCGATGCAGAACGAGATTAAGATGTGGGACGGCCGCGGCACCTTCGACTGGGACACCTACCCCACTTACGGGCAATATGAAGCCATGATGCAGCAGTTCGCTAACGATTATCCCGAAAAATGCACGTATATGGAACTCGGCACCCTGGCAAGCGGCCGCAAAATCATGGTGTGCCGCCTGAACAACGGCGTAACGGCAGGCAAACCAAGAATACTCCTGACATCAACGATGCACGGCGACGAAGTGACCGGAATGATTCTCCAACTGCGTCTCATCGAATATCTTCTGACTTCGGACGACGCTCAAGTTCAAAACATCATGAACAACCTCGACATCTTCATCAGCCCCTGCACCAACCCCGACGGCACTTATCACGGCGGGAACAACACCGTCAACGGAGCAACACGCTACAATGCAGCCTACGTTGACCTCAACCGCCACTTCCCTGACTTCGACGACGGCCCTCATCCCGACGGAGAGAGCTATTATCAAAACGAGACAGTGTGGATGATGGATCTCGCACAAGAATACCTCTTTACTATGGGAGCCAACTACCACGGAGGTGCTGAGGTGCTGAATTATCCTTGGGATACATACCAGCCGGCCTGCGCCGATGATGCGTGGTGGAAATACGTATGCCACGAATATGCCAACCAGACGCACACCGTTAACCCGAGCTACATGACCGACTACGACAACGGCATCACCAACGGCTACGCATGGTACACCATCACCGGAAGCCGCCAAGACTACATGAACTACTACGCACAATGCCGCGAAGTGACCATCGAATGTTCAAACAACAAAACGCCAAGCGCAAGCCAGCTACCCAACTTCTGGAACTACAACAAGGCCTCTATGCTCAACTTCATGGAAGAAGCCCTCAACGGCATCCACGGCGTCGTCACCGACTCACTCACGGGCCAGCCTATACAGGGCGTCCTCGTCACCGTGGAAAACCACGACCATCACGGCGCATCAGTGACAACACACGAAGTCGGCGACTACCACCGCCCGATAAAGGGAGGCACATACAACGTCACATACACCGCAAGCGGTTATTATCCAAAGACTTATACCATCAGTGTAACTGACGGACAGACGACCATTCAGGATGTAGTCCTCCGCGCCGGCGAAGGTATCATCCCCGATTTTGAAGCATCTAACACAAACCTGTCGCTGAACGGTACCACAAACTTCACGGACATGACATGGGGTGCCAACCTCACAAACTGGGAATGGATATTCGAAGGCGCGACACCTGGCACTTCGACACAGCAGAACCCGACGGGAATAAAATACACCGAAATAGGCAGCTACGACGTGACTTTATCGGTGACAAACGCCAACGGACAGACCGAGACGATTACGAAACACGACTATATCACCGTCTCCGAATCATATAACATGCATAACGGTACCATCACTACGTGCAACGCAATGTTCTATGACGACGGCGGCAGCGACAACAACTACAGTGACAACTTTACCGCCACTTTGACATTCATGCCGGGAAGCGAAAATGCAAAATTGCAGGTCAGCTTTACTGCTTTCAACACCGAAAGCAGCTATGACAAGCTCTACATTTACAACGGCACAAACACGTCGGCACCTTCGCTTGGGACATTCTCGGGAAGCAACTCACCCGGAACAATCACAGCCACAAACGCTGATGGCGCACTGACATTCAAGTTTGAATCAGATTATTCGATGAACTACTCCGGATGGGCAGCGTCTGTAAAATGTATATTTGCAGACCCGTTGGAGATAACCGTCAGTGCCGAATCCGAAGAGATTGCATACGGCGAAAGCACGCAACTGTCGGTCACAGCCACCGGCGGAAGCGGCAACTACACATATTCTTGGGAGCCAGCCGAGACTCTCGACGACCCGACAGTTGCCAATCCTGTTGCGACCCCGACAGACCATACGACATACAAAGTCACAGTCAGCGACGGAAACAGCACCGTTGAAGGCGAAGTCACAATCACAATAACCGACCTTTCCATTGAAGACAACGTGACGACTGACGTCAACATTTATCCCAACCCGACTTCGAGCGTGATTTACGTAGAATGCGAAAATCAATGTTCGTATGTCGTTTTCAACAACGTCGGACAGGAAATAGGCTCAGGCATCTTTAAAGACAAGGCACAACTCAACATCGGCGATTTCGGGAAAGGCGTTTACTACTTACGCATCACCGATGGTGTTTCATCAAGAACGCACAAAGTCGTAGTGCAATAGAGATAAAAAAGTTTTTAGCAGCCAATATTATATTAACTTTGCAAAACAAAAAAAATCAGCAATTATGGCAAAAGACATCAATGAAATCAGAGAGGCCCTTGCTTCTTACGGAATCACGGGAGTGAAGGAGATTTACTACAATCCCTCATACGACCAGCTTTTCAAAGACGAAATGAACCCCGACCTCACCGGCTATGACAAAGGCGTAATGACAGAACTCGGCGCAGTCAACGTAATGACTGGAATATACACCGGACGCTCGCCCAAAGACAAATACTTCGTCATGGACGATGTCAGCCGCGACACCGTTTGGTGGACTTCCGACGAATACAAAAACGACAACAAGCCCGTCACTCCGGAGACTTGGAACGAACTTAAAAAACTCGCCACAGCCCAGTTGTCTAACAAGAAGTTGTACGTCATGGACGGTTACGCCGGCGCGAACAAGAACAGCCGCATTAAAATCCGCTTCATCATGGAAGTCGCATGGCAGGCACATTTCGTAAAGAATATGTTCATCCGTCCTACAGACGCAGAACTTGCCGAATTCGGCAAACCCGACTTCGTCGTCTATACTGCATCAAAAGCGAAAGTAGAAAACTACAAACAATTGGGAATCAATTCAGAGACAGCAGTAGTTTTCAACCTCACATCACAGGAGCAGGTCATCCTCAACACATGGTACGGCGGTGAGATGAAGAAAGGCATGTTCTCAATAATGAACTACCTTCTCCCTCTGAAGGGCATGGCGGCCATGCACTGCTCTGCCAACACCAACAGCAAAGGCGAGACGGCAATCTTCTTCGGACTTTCCGGTACAGGAAAGACGACACTCTCGACTGACCCGAAGAGAGCTCTCATCGGAGACGACGAGCACGGCTGGGACGACGACGGCATCTTCAACTTTGAGGGCGGCTGCTACGCAAAGGTCATCAACCTCGACAAAGACAGCGAGCCCGACATCTACAACGCCATCCGCCGCGACGCACTCCTCGAAAACGTCACCGTCGATGCCAACGGAAAAATCGATTTCGCCGACAAGAGCGTCACTGAAAACACACGTGTCTCCTACCCCATCTACCACATTGAAAACATTGTCAAACCTATATCGAAGGCTCCCGACGCGAAGAAAGTCATCTTCCTTTCGGCAGACGCATTCGGCGTTCTTCCACCAGTCTCAATTCTGACACCGGAACAGACGAAATACTACTTCCTGTCAGGATTTACCGCGAAACTTGCCGGTACTGAACGCGGCATCACAGAGCCTACACCAACGTTCTCAGCATGCTTCGGGGCAGCATTCCTTTCACTTCATCCGACAAAATATGCCGAAGAACTCGTGAAAAAGATGGAAAAGGTCGGAGCGACGGCTTATCTCGTCAACACGGGATGGAACGGCACCGGAAAACGAATCTCCATCAAGGACACACGCGCCATCATTGACGCAATCCTCGACGGCTCCATCGACAAGGCTCCGACCAAGATGATACCGTTCTTCGACTTCAAAGTCCCGACTGCACTTCCGGGCGTCAACCCGGCCATCTTAGACCCGCGCGACACCTACGCAAAAGGCGAAGAATGGGAAGTCAAGGCAAAAGACCTGTCAGACAGATTTATCAAGAATTTCGTCAAATTCACACACAACGCTGCAGGCAAGGCCCTCGTTTCAGCCGGACCAAAACTGTAAGATAGATAAACCCTCGTCAAAAAAATCTTTATAACAAAAAAAACAGTTCGTTTGGACTGTTTTTTTTCATATATTTGCCGTTTGTGTTTACCGACTTCAACTTCGTTAATTATGAAAATTTTCATCAAAACAATAGGACTGATTGCTGCCTTGTTTTTAGCGTTTTCCTGTACCAACGATAAGGAAAAATCAAGGCTGTTCCTTGACAAGGGTGTTGACTATCTATATCATTCCGCCTTTGATGAAGCTATAATCAATTTTGACAAGGCAATAGAGTGCGATCCCGAGAATTTCTCTGCTTACTACCACAGAGGATGTGCAAAATTCAACAATTTCAGATACGAAGAAGGCAAGGCCGACTTAGAGAAAGCTATTGAGATAAATCCCAATTACGCCGACCCGTACTTCAACCTCGGACTGTATTACAGAAATATAAACGACATGTCGATGGCGTGCTATTACTTCAAAAAAGCTGAAGCACTCGGACGTCCGAGCATGGAAGACTACACCAAATATTGTGATTACTATTAAAATAAGAATAATGAAACGAGAACAAAAACTGCGTTTACTATCGACGGTGATGACCGTAGTGCTTGCGATTCCATTGTGGGCACAAGAAAACGCTTCGCCGCAGAAGGTCGAACAGACAAGTCAGATTCAGCAGGTTCTGACATTAGACGATTGCCATAAGATGGCTATTGAAAACAACAAGAACCTCAAAGTCTCTGAAGAGAAGATTAACATGGCCGTCTATGAAAAGCGTGCCGCTGTTTCGAACTACCTGCCTAAGATTTCAGCGACAGGAGCCTATATGCACACTATGCGCACCCCGCAACTACTCCCCGACTCCAAACTCAACACGCTAACAGGTATCGGCACGGGATTAGAGTCAATCGGACAAATCCTTCAATTAGAAGGCATTACGCACATAGGCGACATCCTTACAGACTTAGCCGACCGTCTCCAACCTGATTTATCAAACGTCTATGTGGGAATGATTTCGGCACAGGAGCCTCTCTACGTCGGCGGCAAAATACGCGCATACAACCGCATCGCGGCATACGCCAAAGAACTTGCACAGACACAGTATGACACTCAGCGTCAGGAGATAATCGTGCAGACAGACCAAGCCTATTGGCAGATAGTGTCGATAGCCAACAAAGTCAAGTTGACGGAATCCTATGTAGAACTCCTCAGAAAACTCAACGATGATGTTGACAAACTCGTCAACGAAGGCCTCGCCACACAATCCGACAAGTTATCCATCCAGGTGAAGCTCAACGAAGCCGAGATGATGCTCATCAAGGCGCAGAACGGACTCGTCCTTGCCAAAATGCTCCTATGCCAATACTGCGGAATGGATTTGGAATCAAATATCGTTCTCGAAGACGAGACTTTGGAAGACGTTGTCGTTATTGAAGAAGACCTCACCTACACCAAGGAGGAAATCATCGAGAACCGTCCCGAGTTACATAGTCTCGACCTCGCGACCAAGATGTACGACAAGAAAGTCAGAATCGTGGCGTCAGATTTTCTTCCGACGATTGCGCTTTTCGGGAACTACATCATCAGCAACCCGTCCATCTACAACGGTTTTGAGAAGCAGTTCAACGGCAACCTGAGTTTCGGCGTCATGGCGAAGATACCGCTTTTCCACTGGGGAGAGGGCATGAACAAGATTCGCATGGCAAAAGCCGAGGCCAAGATAGCAAAATACGAATTGGAAGACAAGACAGAACTTATCATGCTTCAGGCAAAGCAGTTTCACCAGAGAATCATCGAGGCCGACTCACGTCTGAAGATGTCGCAGGATAAGATGAACGATGCCGAAGAAAACCTGAGGAAGGCGACGATAGGCTTCCGCGAGGGAATGGTGGCATCGACAGTGGTGACGCAGGCCCAGACTGCATGGCTTCAGGCCCATTCGGAATATATCGATTCCAAAGTTGACCGCATAATGACGGCCATTTATCTCAAGAAGGCAACAGGAAAGTTAAATCAATAAAAAAGAATCTATATGACACCAGAAAGAGCACAACATGTCAATACTATCATTGCGATAGTCGTATTAGGAATAGTTATAGCCGTCGTCTGCATCGTAGGCTATTTCACGTTTAACGAAGTAGAAGAGATACTTCAGGGACAGGCCGAAGTGACCGAATACAGAATCTCGAGCAAGATACCAGGCAGGATACTCGAGTTCCGTGTCAAGGAAGGCCAGTCGGTAAAAGCCGGCGACACACTCGCTATCATCGAGGCACCCGACATTGAGGCGAAACAGGCGCAGGCAATGGCAGCCCAAAGTGCAGCCCAGGCACAGAGCCAGAAAGCAGAAAAAGGCGCGCGCGAAGAACAGATTCAAGGCGCATACGAGCTCTGGCAGAAAGCTAAAGTCGGCGTTGACATCATGGAAAAATCGTTCAAACGTGTCGAGAACCTCTACAACGAAGGTGTCGTGAGCGAGCAAAAATATGATGAGACAAAGGCACAGTACGAGGCCGCAGTAGCCACCGAGAAAGCAGCCAAATCGCAATACGACATGGCAGTCAACGGAGCACAACAGGAAGACAAGGACATGGCAGCCGCTATGGTACGTCGCGCCAAAGGTGCCGTCGCCGAAGTCAACTCATACATCGCCGAAGCCTATCTTACAGCCTACGCTGACGGCGAAGTGACCGAGATTTTCCCTCATGTAGGGGAACTCGTCGGCACCGGAGCCCCCATCATGAACGTCGCCATGCTTGACGACCAATGGGTCAGCTTCAACGTAAACGAGATGTATCTCAAGGACATGCGCATGGGTTCGCAATTCGAGGCCTATATTCCGGCTTTGGACATAACAACACAAATGACGGTGACTTATCTGAAAGACGTCGGCGAATATGCCGCATGGAAAGCCACGAAACAGACGGGACAATACGACCTCCGTACCTTCGAAGTACGCGCCACACCGAACCATATAATCGACGGATTCCGTCCCGGCATGACCGTCATCTACAAAATGAATTAGATTTAACGGGAAATGTCAAGATATAACGCGATAATTTCCGGATTCCCCATGCTTGAGGTCATGGTCAGAGAGTGCAAACGCCTCTTAGCCAGGCCGGTGTATCTGTGCACGTTGGTCTTCGCACCTATTTTCGCCTTCATATTCTTTACCACGCTTATGCGCGACGGACTTCCCACCGAAATACCCGCGGGCGTCGTTGATGAAGACAATAGTGCCGTCACGCGCAAACTCATACGCACGCTTGATGCTTTCCAGATGACGAAGCTGAAGCACTTCCCCAACGTCGTCGAGGCGAGAAACGAGATGCAGCGTTCAAAGATACACGCCTTCTACGTCATTCCGAGATACACCACGCAAAAGGCACTTTCAAGCAGACAGCCGAATCTGTCGTTCTACACCAACGCGACGTTCCTCATCCCCGCGTCACTTGAGTTCAGAGACATGAAGATGATGTCGGAACTTGCATCCGGAGGAATAGGACGCGAGACACTATACGCCAAAGGCTTTACGGAAAAACAGGCCATGGGACTGCTGCAGCCTATCAAGATTGAGATGCACCCAATAGGAAACCCTTTGCTTAACTATTCGGTATATCTTTGCAACATACTTCTTCCGGGCGTATTATTCCTGCTGATAATGCAGACTACGATATATGCCATCTATGTGGAGATGAAGGAAGAAACATCGAAAGAATGGCTTGCCGTTGCAAAAGGCAACATCCACAAGGCACTTCTCGGAAAACTCCTTCCGTATATAGCCATCAACATAGTTATGGGACTTTTCGCCCTTGTATTGCTGTATGGTGTCTGGGACTTCCCACTGAACTGCAACATTTGGAACATGATACTGGCGATGTTTTTACTCATCTTGGCGGCGCAGTCTTTCGGAGTGTTCCTGTGCGGTCTTGTACCGTCGATACGTTGGGCACTGAGTCTGGCAACGCTACTCGGAGTTCTGTCATTCCCTATTTCGGGATTCTCATTTCCACTTCACGCATTCCCAGCAGCATTCAAGGCCTTGGCCAACATCTTCCCGATGCGCCATTATTTCCTCATCTACGTAGATCAGGCATTGAACGGACTGCCAATCTATTATTCATGGGTCAACTTTGCCGCACTGATAGCCTTCCAGATACTGCCACTGCTTCTTATACATCGTCTGCATAAATTCTTACTCACGGCAAAATACACGCACTAAACAACTGAATATGAAAGGTTTACACAATATCATCGAAATATTTGTGCGAGAGTTGCACCGCACCTTGTTTGACGAAGGTGTCTTGGTATTCTTCCTTATAGTTCCTATCATCTATCCTGTTCTTTATTCCTTCCTTTACGGGAACGAAGTCGTCAGGGAAGTACCGACGGTCGTTGTTGACAACTGTAACTCACAACTCAGCCGCGAATTTCTCCGCAAAGTCGATGCAACGCACGATGTGAAGATTGTCGGGCACTGTGCCGACATGAGAGAGGCCGTGGAACTCATCCACCGCCGCAAAGCGTACGGCCTCATCTACATCCCGAGAGAGTTCGAGAAACGCATAATCGATTTCCAACAAAGCACTATCGAAGTCTATAGCGACATGAGCGGCATTCTCTATTACAAAGCCGTTTATTCGAGCTGTACCGACGTGTCTCTCGCAATGAACAAAGAAATCAAGGCACAAAGAATGCCCGGAGCCACCGAACAGCAGATTTCAACATTTCAGTACCCGATAGAATACAAATACACGCCACTTTTCAACACACAAAGCGGCTTCGCCACGTTCATGATCCCGGGCATCCTGATGCTCGTCGTGCAACAAACCATGCTTCTCGGAGTCGGAATGCTCGCAGGTGACGAACGCGAAAACAGACGAAAAGGAATCTATTTCGACTATCTCGTCAATAAATATCCAATAGAGATAATCACCGGCAAGAGTTTGGCGTACTTTATGTTCTACATGCTCATGTCGGTTTATCTGTGTTGCATAGTTCCACAACTTTTCGGCCTGATACACATCTGGAAATGGAAAGAACTCCTCATCTTGATGATTTCATACGTCGCGGCCTGTACGTTCTTCTGCATAACATTGTCGTTTGCAGCCCACGACCGCGAAGTGTTCATCATCCTATTCATCTTTATGTCGGTGCCGCTGATTTTCATGTCCGGCATATCATGGCCGACATGTGCGATGCCAAAGTTCTGGAGATGTTTCGCATGGCTGTTCCCCTCGACATTCGGAGTAAAAGGCTTCCTGAAGGTTAATAATATGGGAGTCTCTATGCCCGAAGTCTTCCGCGACATCTGGTCGTTATGGCTTCAGATTGCCGGATATTTCACGTTGGCATACATCGTCTGCAAGAGAACCTACAGCAAGAAATACTAAGGTTATGAATCTTTCGACGAAAAAGGTCTTCATCTTCGACCTTGACGGGACGATTCTCTACACGTTGGAAGACCTTACCGACAGTGTGAACTTCGCGTTAAAAAAAATGGGATTCGCCACACGAACCGTTGAAGATGTGTGTTCTTTCGTCGGGAACGGCGTAGGTCGGCTCGTACAACTCTCGCTGCCAGAAGGCACTGATAAAAAAATCTACGACGAATGTCTTTCTATCTTCAAAAAGCATTATGCCGAACACTGCTGCGACAAGACGCGTGCATACGATGATATCGATATGGTTTTCAATACATTAAAGACGAAAGGAAAGATCATCGCCATTGTATCGAACAAGTTTCACAGTGCTGCCGTTGACGTATGCGAACATTATTTCAGAGGAAAATACGACATTGTCATCGGAGAAGGCTATGACGACGGAATTCATCCCATAGTGCGCAGAAAGCCATCGCCTGACGGAATCAATATGATACTCAGTAATATCGGAGCCGCGAAAGACGAGGCGGTTCTCATCGGAGACGGAGAGACCGACTTCGCCACTGCGAACAATGCCGAAATTGATTTCATCGGAGCCGCATGGGGTTATCGCGGAGCCGACTTCCTCAAGAAAAACGGTGTAAAAAACATTGCGGAAAAGGTGACGGATTTGATAAGTTAACGCATCTGACGCAGATTATTCATCAGATTCGCGATACTCGTCTGTACTAATGAGGTTCCCTTCCGTGTCGAAGGTTTGCCACTGCCCCACCATTGCGCCGTTCTCATAACTGCCGGTAAACCTCACGACACCGTCTTCATAATAAAGGGTGTAAGGCCCGTCAAGAACGCCGTCTTTGTAAGTTTCCGAAAGGATAGTAACGCCGTTATCGTTGATGTAAATCCATTCTCCATCCTTTAACTTATTGATGTACATCCCTTTTGCAATGACATTTCCTTTGTCGCCATACATCTCGCAAAACGTTTTCTCACCATTTTCTGAAAAAATATTCTTAGCCTTCAGAAGGCCTGCTTCAGAATAATACAGAAACTCACCAACGGGAACGCCATTTTCAAAAGAACCCTGCATCCTTATTTGACCGTTTTCGTGAAACTCAACCCATTTCCCCTGCTTCAGGCCTTTGCGGTCGAGTTGGTTTATATCTTGCGCCGATGCTGCAACGAAGATAATGGAAAACAATAATGTGCATATTTTTCTCATAATGAATATTTTTACAGATTTCTCAATTCAAGAAGAACGATATTCTCCACATGTTGAGTATGTGGAAACATATCGACAGGTTGGACGGCCTTCACGGCGTACGATGGGTCGAGGAGTGCAAGGTCGCGTGCCTGCGTCGCTGGATTACAACTTACGTAAACTATTCTGCGCGCCTTAATTTTGAGCAGCTGTCCGATGACGTTCTCGTGCATTCCGGCGCGCGGCGGGTCGGTGACAATGAAGTCCGGAGTTCCGTTAACGTTGATGAACTCGTCGGTAAAAACCTTCGCCATATCCCCCACATAGAACGTCGCGTTTGTTATTCCGTTGATTTCTGCATTGATTTTTGCATCGGTTATCGCTTCCTCAACATATTCTATTCCAACGACTTTCTTCACAAAACGCGAGAAATACAGAGCTATCGTCCCCGTTCCGGTATAAAGGTCGTACATCAGTTCGTCACCTTTTACGCCGGCGAGGTCGAAAGCCGCTTTATAAAGCCTTTCTGCCTGATACACATTTGTTTGAAAAAACGACACCGGTCCGACGCGGAACATCAAATCGGCAAATCCGGCACGAGGCGACTTCATAGTCTCAACAAGATACGGCTCGCCTTTCAGACATTCAAACGGCAAGTCGCTAATCATGTCGTTAAACTTGCTGTTAATCACCAACATAACCGATATTATCTGTGGAAAACGCTCGCACAAGGCGGGAATCATCTCGTTTCTCACGATGTCGTTTTCCTCGTTGATGACAACGATGACCATAAACTCGCCCTTCGCGTTACAGCGGACGACAACGTTCCTCATAGTGCCTTCGTGGGCGCGGACATTATGATACGAGATGTGCTTCTTCATCGTGAAATCGCGGATAAAGAGACGAATGTCGTTTGACGGGTCGGCCTGCAGATAACAATGTTCAACGTCTATAACCCTGTCGAAAAGCCCCGGAAGATGATAGCCGAAACCCTTACAATCCTCTTCGCTATACGTTCCAGCTGGCGCGCCGTCGGTAAGCCATTTGCGGTTTGAGAAACTGAATTCCAACTTATTACGATAGAAATACTGTTTTTCGCAGCCAAGAATGGGAGTTATTTCCGGATAATCGATTTTCGCTATACGGTCAAAATTATCCTTAACCTGTTTCTGTTTATAGAATAGTTGCCATTGATAATCAAGATGTTGCCATTTACAGCCGCCACACAGTCCGAAGTGTTCGCATACTGGCTGTACACGTTTATCGGAGAATTTTCTAATATTCGTGATTTTACCGTCGAAGCAGTTTTTCTTCTTTTTATAGACTTGTAAATCAACAACATCGCCGGGTGCACCGAAAGGGATGAAGACGACTTTTTCATCAGGTTTGGCAATGCTCACACCTTCCGCACCGGCGTCTATAATTTCAACATTTTCAATTATTTCAGGCGTTTTCTTCATTTTATAAAAATTCAAATCATTATATCACAGCAGCCAGAACAAGACATCGGCTGACGATTCCATTTTCTCCTCTTCGTCATCGGGCAGCGAATAAAAGAAGTCCATGTTCGTCAGTTCTTCGACCTCGTCTATCGTCGTTGCGTAATCGATGAGTTTCCGTTTTCCGGCCTTGTTTTTCATGATGAAACCGATGCCCTGCCGTCCGAAGTCTTTTGTCTCGACCATCATGACTTTGAAGAAGGCATCAGGCACTACGACCTTGTTTTTCCCTATCGTACCTTGTTCGTTTTTTCCGATGAGCGGGCCGCAGCACACATAAACGCGTCCCCATCTTTTAGCCGTCGAGCGGACTTTTTCTTCAAGTTTTTCCCAATCGCCGCCGTTGAGGTTATGATTTTGCGGGCAGCAGTTGGTAAAATAGAAACTCTCCGTCATTGTTTTCTCGCTCCACTTCATATCGGCAGCCGGTGCCATGTGCCCGCGGTCATATCCGGAGCCGCGATAATCGTCATCGCAAGCTTGTCTGCCTTTCAAATCAGGGTCGGGACGGAACTTTTTATTACCGCGCGGCACCGTGCCCGAAGCCTCTTCATCAGTCAGCTCGTAAGCGACCCAGTTAGGAATAAGAGTTTTGTTATTGTATGAAACAGTATATCCTTCATGATTTACAACCTCGCTTGATAGTTTCTGATTTTTCAGTTTGGGAATCTCAAGACGAGTCTTATCAGATGTAAAACCGCTGTTTAACAGGACTAATGTTAAAACGGCAGACGTGAGTAAAATGCAACGAAACAGTTTCATTCTTAACAGTTTTCGCTTTAAATGTTAAAAAACTTTAATGGGACACAAAAATAATAAAAAATCGTTTGTCATTTGGAAAGTGATTACCAGTTTTTTCAACCTTTGCGCATCAAAATCATCTTGAAAAATGCAAATCGGAAATTGAATTTTTCGCACACTTTATTGCTACGAAACGACAAAAACGGACAGTAAAAATCACTACCTTTGCGGCACGACGATATACGAGAAATCATCATGATAACGATTACTGTTTTGGGCTGTGGGACATCACAAGGCGTTCCCGTCATAGGATGCGGATGCGAAGTGTGCAAGTCGAAAGACCCTCGCGACAAGCGCACGCGCACATCAATTATTGTTGAAAATGAATCAACTGCGGTCTGCATTGATTGCGGCCCTGACTTCCGTCAACAGATGCTGCGCGAAGGAATATCGCATCTCGATGCCGTGCTCATCACACATCACCACAAAGACCATATCGGAGGCCTCGACGACCTTAGGCCGTTGGAGTTCAGACAAAACATCTCGATGCCCATATATGCTTCCGACGACGCACAAGACGAGATAAAGAGAGAATATTCATACGCCTTTGTCAAGAAAAACGAACTATACCCCGGTGCCCCAACTTTCGACCTTCATACTATAAAAGACTATCAACCAATAACAATCAACGATTTGACATTCATACCTATTCCAATGCTGCATCTTAAGATGTTATGCTACGCATTCCGCATAGGCAGTTTCGCATACGTCACCGATTTAAGCTACATCTCGGAAGAAGGCATCAAAGCTCTGAAAGGTGTTGATTACCTCATCATCGAGGCCCTTCATCACGAGAAGCACTATTCGCACATCAACCTCGAACAGGCGATAACATTGTCGCAGCGCATCGGAGCACGACACATTTGGTTCACCCACTGCAGCCACCACATCGGACTCGCCGCCGACGTAAACAAGACGCTGCCAAAAGGAATGGAACTCGCATACGACGGACTTCAAATCAACGTCGATTGAGACGCTAAAAGTCAGTTAATGGCTTAAAATTCAATGTTTCAGATGATACTGTATCATCGCGTCGTGGGGCGACTTCAGAACCTTAACGAGGTTGTAGCCATTGTCCGTCAAGCACTCTCTTAGAATATCCTGAAGCGAGAACGCTATCGAACCGACGAAGGCAATCTTCATCTTGCGGGCATCGGCAAAATAGCCAAGAAAATTATCGACATACGATTTGAAACAGTCATAAACGAGATCGTGAATAAACGGGTCATCTATATGACTATCAACGAATTTAGCGTACGACGCTATATGCTTTGCCGGCGTATCGCCATGATATATCTTCTGTATAAAATCTGGAAAATCGAAGTCGAAATCTTTGCGGATATGCTGTGGCATAGTGTTATAGACGTAATGTCTGATGAGGTTTCTGCCGATATACGAGCCCGAGCCGTCATCGCCGAGTATAAATCCGAGTGACGGCGGTTCTGACAGTATGTTCTTACCATCATACAGCGACGCATTGGCTCCCGTTCCCAATATGCAGGCGACTCCGGCCTCATCACCAAACAAAGCATGGCAAGCCGCGAGCGTATCTTCCTCGACATAGACAGTCGTCTTCGGGAAAAGCATTGTCAGACAATCATATACCTTGCGAGTTTCTTCAGCGTCGGAGCAACCGGCCCCGTAAAACCAGAGTTCTTTAATATCAGCCACATCACATCGACAATCCAACTCATTTTTGACAATATCCTCAAGAACGTCAACACCGGAATGATTCGGATTGTAGCCGCGTGTTTTTTTCTCAAAAACGACACCTTTATCGTCAAGAAGAACCCAATCTGTCTTCGTTGAACCGCTATCTGCAATAAGTTTCATATCTTTATATCTTTAAATTATTCTAACAAGTCGCACTTCCCTACTTCAGCAGTTTCTTCAGTTCCGCTACGAAATCGTCAATATCCTCATCGGTCGTATCGAAAGAGCAGAGCCAGCGCACGACGTCGTTATCCAAATCCCAGTCGTAGAAGAAATACTTCTCCTGAAGTTTAGTCCACACGTTTCTCGGCAGTTTTGCGAATACGCCGTTTGCCTGAACGGGATAGACGACTTCAAGATTTGGAAGATTTTTCACCTTTTCGTAAAGTTTCTCTGCCATCGCGTTGGAATGTTCGGCGTTACGTCTCCACACATCTTTTTCAAGGTATGCCTCGAACTGTACCGCCACGAACCTCATCTTCGAGCAGAGTTGCAAATCCTGTTTGCGACGATATTTGAAGTCTTCCGCGAGTTTTGGGTTGATGAAGACGCACGCTTCACCGAGCATCATGCCGTTTTTTGTGCCGCCGAACGAAAGTACGTCAACGCCGCAGTCGGTCGTCATCTCCTTAAACGTGGCTCCGAGTGCGACAGACGCGTTTGCTATGCGAGCCCCATCGACATGGAGGTAGAGTCCGTTGGCATGAGCGAAGTCAGCGAGTGACTTTATCTCGTCGAGAGTGTAGAGCGTACCGAGTTCCGTTGATTGCGTTATCGTTATCGCCTTGGGCTGCGAATGATGTTCGAAGCCGAAGACGTGAAGCAGAGGCTTTATCATTTCCGGCCTGAGTTTGCCGTCTGATGTAGGAATGGTAACAAGGCGGCAGCCGACGATATGTTGGGGCGCGCCGCATTCATCAACATTGACGTGAGCTGTCTCAGCACAAATCACAGAATTGAACGAACCAGCCATCGCATCAATACAAAGCACATTCGCTCCCGTTCCGTTGAAGACGAAGAATGTCTCAGTATCATCACCGAAATATTTCTTAAAGAGACGAGCCGTCCTTTCGGTATATTCGTCGTCGCCGTATGCCAGCGCATGCCCGACGTTGGCTTTTGCTATCGCATCAAGGATTTCGGGACTTATCCCCGAATGATTGTCACTTCCAAAACCGCGTTTCATAAAAGTATTTTTATTGATTCGTTTGGAGAAGGTCGGCGGCAGCCTTGAGAGCCGATTCAGTAACCTTATCGTTGCTCAACATCTTGGCCAACTCCGTTATTCTCTCTTGTTTATCAAGTATTTTCATTGACGAGAAGGTCTGTTTCCCGTCATTATTTTTAAAGACGAAGAAATGGTTTGTGGCTTTGCTCGCTATCTGCGGAAGATGCGTAATGCTGACTATCTGCAGATGTTCTCCCATCTCGCGCATCATCGAGCCGAGTTTTGATGCCACAACGCCGGAGACGCCCGTGTCAATCTCGTCGAAAATCATCGTCGGGATATAGCTTCTGACGGCAGCCGTATGTTTCACTGCAAGCATCAGACGCGACAGTTCGCCTCCTGAAGCCACTTTCGACATCACATTAGGATCAATGCCTTTATTGGCGGAAAACAGGAAACGCACTTTATCGGCTCCTGTTGACGAAAACGCGTCTGTCTTCTCACATTCCACAGTAAAGACGGCATACGGCATCGACAGGTTTCGAACCGTTGCCGTCACCGCCTCCGCGAAAGTCTTGGCTGCTGCAGCACGTCTCTTATGAAGCTTTTCAGCCTGCTCACCCAATTTAGAAGAGATTTCAGCGATTTCCTTTTCCTTAACCTCTATATTTTCATCAATATTGGAAAAGAACAACACTCGGTGCGCGATGTCCTCACGAACATTAAGAAGCTCAGCGTAATTGCTGACGTGATGCTTCATCATGAGGTTCTGTATCAAGTCGAAACGATTCTGCAGTTCGTCAAGAGAGGAGTCGTCGAACTGTGACAAATCGGAAAGGTTTTCCACGTCGCGAGCGATGTCCTTCAAGTCTATGCGAGCCGCTTCGACACGTTCCGCAAACTGTTCTGCTTCAGGCACAAAGCGTTTCAGGCGGTCGAAAAGATTCTTCAAATCCTTCAGTTTGTTGATTATTGAAGACTCCGACTGCTCCATCACATCTACAGATGAAAGCATAAGTTCCCTGATTTCTTCTGAGTTTCTCAACAGTTCGAGACGTTGTGACACATCGTCATATTCGCCGTCAAGGAGTTTTGCCTTTTGAAATTCTTCAAGCTGAAACGAAAGAAAATCGTTTTCGGCGGCATCTTTGACTGCGCGTTCCTTCATATCGTCGAGTTCTTTTTTCAACGAGGTGAAGTGTTTGTAGTCGGCCTTATATTTTTCGAGAATATCCGTATTTTCGGCGGCTTCGTCGATGAGGGACAGTTGAAATGAGTCATCAGTGATAAGCAGTGAGTCGTGTTGCGAATGAATATCGACGAGGTTCATTCCGAGAGTTTTAAGTTGCTGAACCGTTGCCGGCGTGTCGTTGATAAAAGCCCGCGTCTTCTTTTGGGGTGTCAGTTCACGACGCAGAACACATTCATTATCAAAATCGAAGTCATTTTCTTCAAAAAAAGCCTTAAGTCTTTCGTCATCAAGACGGAAAGTTGCTTCAACAACGCATTTTTTCTCCTTATTAAAAAGCACGCCTGTATCGGCTCTGTCGCCTAGGACGAAACTCAGCGCGTCGAGAAAGATAGATTTCCCTGCGCCTGTTTCTCCCGTTATAGCAGTAAAACCGTCATAAAAATCGACTGTGAGCTCATTGATGAGCGCATAATTTGAGATTGAAAGACGGCAAAGCATAATTTACTTCTTCAGAAGTTGCTCATATTCATCGGAATGCGAAGGATCGAGTTCCCTGAGGATGCTGACGGCCTGCATTTTCTCCTGCTGTGTACCTTCTGTGTAGATATTTTTCCACTCGTCACGTTTCGTATCAGGAATAAGACCGATGAAGAAAGTCGAAGGTTTCTCATTATAAATCTGCCTCAACATGCCGAGAGCCTCTGTAATCTTCTCGCGGCCTTCTTCTGTCCTTGTTGACATGACATCCAAGCCGAGGCGGTGATATTCGTACATATACTGACGCATAAGTTTATATGACGAATTTGTCATATTTTCGGCGAGCCAATAGCGGTTTTTGTTGCTATCGAAGGCCTTCCAACCGGATTCTGCCGCACTCTGCGACACGTTGACAATCTGTTCGGCTTCTTTGAAGAAATTATCGCCGCCGTTAAGTGCGAATGTATCGAAATATATTCCGAGGCAATAATAGGCATAGAAAGCCAATGTCGATGTCAGGTTTGAAGTGAATGCCGTCTCGCTGAAGTCCATCGGCTGCGACTCGACATATTCGAAAGTAAAATCTTGGTCGATATAGTTGAAAATCGGCGTGTTATACGACGAGCCATAGACCGGGCGGCGTAGTGCGATATTCAGTTCCGCCGTGATGGTGTTCGAGTTTTTCTCTTTAACGACGATGGCCACTGAGCCGACGAGACGTTCTTCCGGAGCTATCGGGGCGTTAGTCCACACCCTGTTGTTGAAGAAATCGGTTACACTCTCCTTGAGAGCCTCGTAAGCGCGTTGGTCGGTTCCTCCCACTTTAGACGAGTTGACCGACACTGTCATATTAAATTCCTGCGCGTTGAGCGCGAGGAGCGGAGCGACGAGCGCGAAAAGCAACACTAATCGTTTCATAATCTGTTTTTTATATTGTTATATACTGAATCAACTACATCACGTGCGACTTCGCTTTTAGGCTTAAGTTCAAAATTTATCACTGTGTCGCCGCTGATGACGCTTATCTTGTTTGTATTCGTCTTAAATCCCACTCCTGCCTCATTCATGACGTTAAGGACAATCATGTCGGCGTTTTTGGACTGGAGTTTCTTTTTTGCGTTTTCGAGGCCGTTCTGCGTCTCAAGAGCAAACCCAACGAGATATTGTCTGTCGGTCTTCATTGCTCCGAGCGTCTTGAGTATGTCGTCAGTCTTGACGAGATGAAGTATCATATCATCACGGCCTTCCTCTTTTTTTATTTTCTGCCCCGCTGTCTCCGACGGACGAAAATCGGCCACTGCCGCCGAAAGGACTGCGATGTCGGCTTCTTTGAAGAAAACCGTTGCCGCATCGTACATCTCTTTTGCCGTCGTCACAGGAACGACTTTTATCTTTCCTCGTTCCGGACGTATGTTAGACGGCCCGAGCACGAGTGTCACATCAGCACCCTGATCAACGAAAACCCGCGCAATCTCAATGCCCATCAGCCCCGAGCTGTGGTTCCCGATGAAACGCACCGGATCGATGGCTTCGTATGTCGGGCCTGCCGTGACAAGTACTTTTTTTCCTACGAAACGCTTCCCGACAGAAAAAGAATCTCTTATCAACTCGAAAATCTTCTCAGGTTCCTCCATCCTGCCCTCACCACAAAGACCGCTCGCGAGTTCGCCCGATGCCGGTGCGATGAGACGGCAGCCGCGAGACACGAGCCTGCGTATGTTCTCTTGAGTAGCCTGATGTTTGAACATATCAAGATCCATGGCGGGCGCGAACATGATTGGACATTTCGCGGCAAGACACACCGTAAGGAGATAATTGTCGGCTATGCCGCACGCCATCTTCGCAATAGTATTGGCCGAAGCCGGCGCGACAACAATCAAATCCGCCCACATTCCAAGCTCCACATGGCTGTGCCACTCCCCCGTTTCCCTGTCGAAACCTTCAGACAAAACAGGGTGTCCGCTCAATGTCGATAAAGTCAGTGGAGTCACAAAATCCTTAGCCGACGGCGTCATAATGACACGCACGTCAGCCTCCTGCTTCTTCAGGAGACGCACGAGCAACGGTATCTTGTAAGCAGCTATGCCGCCCGTAACGCCGATAAGGATCTTCTTTCCTGTGAGCATCAGACGTTTTTTAGAAATCGCCTTCCTTTTCCTTTGCAGGATTGCGGAAATACAGTTTGTCGTTCAAGAACTCTTCGATGGCTATAAGAGTCGGTTTGGGAAGACGCTCGTAGAACTTGGCCACCTCAATCTGTTCGCGGTTCTCGAAGACTTCCTCTATGCCGTCGTTCATATTGGCGAACTCCTCAACTTTCTTGTTGAGTTCGTCTTTCATCTCTGCCGCTATCTGGTTGGCTCTTTTCGTGAGGATACACACTGTCTCATAAATATTACCCGTCCCGACATAAAACTGGTCTTTCTGACGTGTGATGGCGGTCGTCTCCGCTTTGACATTCTTAAAATCCATAATTATTTCTTCTTTTTTGTTAATTTTTCTCTTGTTATCGCTATTGCCTCATCAAGTTCGGCCGTATATTGGCTTTCAGGATAGACATATATCAGCGTGTTATATTTTTCAAGGGCGAGATCGAATCTCTCCTTCTGTTTCTCTTCCACGCTTTCCAACGCATAATGGCAGTAGGTCAGAATTGTGTAATAAAGTATTTCTTCGCGATGGCTCGTGCCTGGATAATCTTTTAAAAATGTGTCGAATGATGTCACTGCGGCAAGATATTCACCAGTTTTATAATAAAGTTTGCATGTGGCGAAGTCTTTTTCTTCCAGCTTCATCCTGAGCGTGTCCATAATGCCGTTTGCGCGTTCCACAAGTTTATTCGACGGATATGCGTCGATAAACTGTTGAAACTCACTAATTGCCTGATGCGTATATTTCTGGTCGAGGCTCTGATTAGGCGAAATCTTATAATAGCAATATGCGCTTTTAAACAGAGCGTCGGGAGTGCGTGACGCGAAAGGATAGGTTGCCGCATACCGTTTGTAATACTGGCTTGCTATCATATATTCGCTGAGATTGAAATAGCATTCGCCCGTGAGGTAGGCTATCTCTTCGCCCTCCGCCTTGCCTCTGTAGTACGACTGCAGAACGTCGAACAGTTCGAGCGTTCTGTTATAGTCGTGATGCTCATAGCAATTAAGGGCGTACTTGTATTTCGCGGCATGGTCGGTGCTCTTTAAAAGACGTGAGTATGAACACGAAACCAATGTCGCAGCGAAGACGAAAACCAATATGAACAGAATCTTTCTCATCAGGGTTGCAAAATTACTCTATTTTTCGTTTGGTAACTACGTTTTTACTCAAAATATTATCCACATAACATTGCAGAATTCACTTTTTTATCTGACGGCGATTTTTCTTGAAACAGAAAAAGTATCACTCTTTATTTCGAGAATATAAATTCCCGAGTTTAAAGACGATACATCAACGCCTGATATTTCCGAACAACCATCGACCTCACCTGTCATAAGCACTCTTCCAGAAACATCCGAAATAGACCATCTTATTGATTCTGAAGTATTTACCGTTATATTCAAAACTTCTTCAGTTGGATTTGGATACACTTTGACAAAATCATCTTCATTTTCATCTATCGAAGAACCACTCGGTACCATAGCGACGTCAATATCAACTCTGCCGCCGTCCTCAATTGCCACCTCGACATATTTGTCCTTATAGCCTTCCGCAGAGAATTTCAGAGTCCAGTTACCGCCATTTATCACTCTGTGGAAATCGCCGAGCGGCAGATTTGAATATATTTTGGAGTAAACTTTGTCGTGATCCTCCACAAAGACTTCAACCTCAAGCGGTTCTCCGGTCAGGCTGTCCGTGACGACGCCGTGTATGCCCTTCAATGCCTCTCCCATATAGGTCAGCATACTTTCCTTGTTTTTATTCCAATAAGAAGGAAGCTGACTCTCGTCCGGAATCTTCACCGTCGAACACTCGATTGTCACTTCACGGCATGCAGCGTAATAGTTCATATAGTCCTGACGACTTCCCGTTATCATATACCATTGAAAACCATTGACAATGCCGTTGTCGTAATCAGTCATGTAATTAGGATCGACGAGATGAGTGAGGTCGGCATATTCGTGGCAGACATATTTCCACCACACATTATCGGCATGAACCTGATAATAATTATCCCACGGGTAATTCAAAACTTCCGAGCCACCGTGATAGTTTGCCGCCATAACAAACTGATAATCTGAAGCCAACTGTAAAAACAACTGCGTCTCGGCAGCATATTCGTTACCATCGGGATGTTCTCCGACGCGTGAATCCGGGTAGTTACGGTTCAAATCTATGCCCGAAGCGTTATCGCGTGTCGCGGTATTGACGTTATCATCAGTCCAACGATATGTTCCATCGGGATTCGCATTAGGACAAATGAAGATGTCGAGATTGTTAATCAAATCATTAACCTGCGCATCGTCAGTCGTCAGAAGGTAGTCGATAAGTCTGAGCATCATGACGAAACCCGTGCATTCGTCGCCGTGCATCGTTGAAGAATAAAGAAACTTAGGCTCTCCGTCCGTCGTCCCGTCGTTCAGCCTTGCGACGAGGATTTTATGTCCGGATGAAAGTGTTCCAAGTTCGATGATTGAGCATTTATCGGGATGGTCTTCTGCGAACTGGTACATCATATCCTCGTAGGCCGAATAAGTCGGATATGCGTCCCATTCATATTCGGCACGACCGCCATCGAACATCTTAAAATCTTTAAGAAGATGCTCTGGCATAACAAGCTGATGTTCAATATTTAAAGTTAAAAACTTTTCATATTCCGCTTCATTGGCGTATGCCGTAACGACACCGTTATCGACTTTGTCTATGGAGACAATTCTTGATATATCGTTCAGATCGGCAACGTCGTCAAAGTTGAATGCGAAGACGTATTCTCCCCTGCCCTTCATGATGTCACGCAGGTTGTCATCTTGTGCTTTAAGACTGATTATAAAGCAAAAAGCTGCTATCGTTAAAAACAATTTCTTCATATTAAAAATTTTTAATATTCTCATATTCGTTTTCTATATCACATCTAACTTTGTCGGAGACGGGGACGAGAGGCAGTCTGAGGACATTCTCGCAAAGTTTTCTGTATGCCAAAAGTGCCTTGATGCCGGCTGGGTTGCCGTCTGCAAAGATAAGCGCGTTCATCTTCATCATCTTGAAATGAAGTCTGAGTGCCTCGTCAGACCCGTTGTTCCTCATCAGTGAGACCATTTTGCAGAATATCTCCGGATATGCGTTGGCGGCGACGGAAATGACGCCTGCGGCTCCGAGCGACATCAACGGTTGCGTTATACCGTCGTCTCCGGATAACACATCAAAGCCGGCCGGCTTGTCGCGAAGTATTTCCATTATCTGCTGCAAGTTGCCGGAAGCCTCTTTCACGGCGACGATGTTGGGATGTTCGGCAAGTTGAAGCGTCGTTGCCGCCTGCAGGTTCACGCCTACGCGCCCCGGAACGTTATACAGCACGACCGGCACCGGCGATGCGTCTGCCACTGCATTGAAATGCGCCAACATCCCACGCTGATTCGGCTTATTGTAGAACGGCACCACGCTGAGCAAGCCGCTGATGCCTGAAAAATCGAAATTCCCTATATTGTACAGGAGCGACGCCGTGTTATTGCCGCCCATACCAAGCATTATCGGACAGCGTCCGGACGCCGTTTCCGACACAGTGCGTAAAATATTCGCGCGTTCATCATCGTTCAGAGTCGGATTTTCCGATGTCGTGCCGAGTGCAACGAGAAAATCAGCACCATTGCGGATATCGAAATCGACGATACGGGCAAGCGCGGCATAATCGACGGAGCCGTCACGGTTAAAAGGAGTCACCAATGCGACACCAGTTCCTTTAAATGGATTGTGTTTCATTTATTTCCGTATAACATTGATAAATATCTGTGCAAATCGCCTATCTTCTCCACGATGTCGGATTTTTCTCTCGGAGCGATCACGATATCGAAAAGTTCGTTGTATTTGGATGCGAACGACACTTTCCAAGCCGATTTAATCTGCGATACCAAATAGTCTTTCAGCAGAAGACCGTCCGGCTGTTCTTTCGCCACATCAATAAGCATATCGACAGGCACCGAGCCGATATTGTTTCTTCCGGCTTCATTCAGCAGGCCGAAGACATTCAAGTCATGCCTTCCCACAAAACACCCCACCTTATCCATACCTCCGGTTTTGTCAGACTTGGCGTCAAAGATAAAGAATAGGCAGTGCGTCGTATTAAAAAGCCTGCATATTTCTTTACGTATATCGTCTATGTGTGGTGCGCCATCTTCAATCAGCACGCCTACGGTCAGCGGCTGCGACAGATCCGGTATGGCATGATGTCTTCTTTTTGCGGCATTCTTCTCTATCGACTTCCGCCTCAGGTATCTAACTATGGTTTTACACATCTTTAGTTAAGCATCACCGGCATCAGGAGCATCAGAATATCTTCGTTTTCGTTCTGGTTGTCAACAGGAGTGATGACGCCCGGACGTTCCGGTGAAGTAAGGCCTATTTGGACTTCCTGCTGGCTCACGTTGGCAAGCATTTCCTGGAAGAAACGGGAATTAAAACCGATTTCCATATCGTTTCCGGTATAATTACAGGTGAGTCTTTCCTTTGCCTCATTATAGTAGTCGAGGTCTTCCGCCGTAAGGATGAGTTCCTGACCGGTTATCTTGAAGCGTATCTGGCTTGTGGCTTTGCTTGAGAAGATTGACACGCGTTTCATAGCGGAGACGAGCGACATTCTGTCAACGATAAGTTTGTTCGGACTCTCTTGAGGAATAACGGAATTGTATTTAGGATATGTTCCGTCGATGAGGCGGCACTGCAGGCTGAAGTCGTCGAAAGTGAACTTGGCGTTCTTCTTATCAAACTCGACTGTCACCATCTCGTCGGCTTTGTTGGCGAGGCTGTTTTTAAGCTGGCCGATGGGTTTCTTGGGGATAACGAATGATGCTCCATTTTCCGACTTGACATCGACACGGCGGTAACGCACTAACTTATGGGCGTCGGTGGCGACAAAGGTAAGCATCTCGTTAGTCATATCCATCAAGACACCGTTCATTATCGGACGGTCTTCATCATTGGCGGTCGCCGATATCGTCTTATCAAAGCCGCATGCGATAACGTCGGCGGGAATCTCCCATTTGACAGGGTTGTCGAGAGGCTGCTCCTTTGGATATTCTTCGCTTTTATGTCCGACCATCTTATAACGGCCTTCTCCTGTAGAGACTTCTATTCCGAGTGTATTCTCATCAATGGTGATTGACACCGGTATGTCGGGAAGCGACTTCATCAGGTCGATAAAGAAACGTGCCGGTATTGTGACGGAGAATGTGCCGTCCATCATTTCCGGCTTAATGGTTACGGTCATGCGTGTTTCAAGGTTACATGCCGTTACCTTGAGTATTCCGTCAGACATCTCGAACAAAAAATCGTCAAGAATCGGAAGCGCGTTATTACTATTGAGGACACCTGAAAGCGAAACGATCGCTTTTTGAAGTTTCAGACTTGATATAATGAATTTCATGGTATTAGATTTTTGTTTTACACTATTTTTGAAAAGATTTCATGAAAAGATAAATCTTACAAAGGTAATATTTTTTTTTCAAAGTCACTTCTTAAAAGAGAACTTATTTTCTTCTTTTTTTATCAGTCGCTTTATATTTTTAAGATGAACGATTGGCATAAAGACGGCCACGCATATTGCGAAAACCTGAAGATACACGTTTTGTTCCGGAAAAACGAAGAACACCCAAAACGGGAACGACAATCCGGCGAGCATAGAACCTACCGAAACGTAATGCGACAGGCACAATACGACGACAAACACGCCGAAGGCAGACAATGTCGCGACTGGAAACAACGCAAGCCCCACGCCAAGGAGTGTGGCGACGCCTTTCCCGCCCTTGAAGCCGGCGAAAACAGGATAGACATGACCGAGTACCGTGGCAACAACGACGGCAACAGGCAGAAAATCAGGAAGAACGACATCAAAGAGTCTGCAATAAAGATTCATCATTAAAACCGATACGGAACCTTTCAGGACATCTACAACGAAGACAACGATACCGGGTTTTGTGCCGAGCACCCTTATGACGTTGGTCGTGCCGGCATTATGCGACCCCACTGTTCTCACATCAACACCGTAAAACCATTTTCCAACAAAAACCGCCGTGGCTATAGATCCCAAAAGATACGCGGTAACAACTGAAACAATGCAACAGATAATCATAATCACTTAATAATCACATTCAACAAATCCCAAAATTCGGAAACATTATAGTAATCGCCGAGACCGTATTCGAAATGTCCGCCGGCCTTCTTGTCATTAAAAACGCGATGATTTTCCTTTACGGCATCCAAAGCCTCGTTAAAGTTTTCGTCATTCGATACCAAAAGCATTCTATCTTCCTCATAATCAAAGTAGAACCAAATATCCGGTGTGGCCTCTATATACAACTTCAGCGATTGCGGTTCGTTCAGATTTGCCATCATAAGGAGTTTAACAGACTCGTCTAACTTGCGGCTGCCTATTCCAACCAAATGCACACTGTCAACAGCGACAAGCATATTAGACTTTCTAACATATCTGATGTCAACGTCTTCCATATTGAGGACGGCACTCGTCTCCGCCTTCTCAAACTGTACCTCATCTTTTGAATGCTTGCCTTTTTTGCCTGATTTACCAGATTTCGTCTGTTTGTCTTCTCCAACTTCGTTGTCTGAATCCGGCACTTCCTCGCCATCCCCAACCTCATCGTCCGTCAGCCAAAATTCAGCTTCCGACTCATCATCGAAATAGATATTATCTCCAACGACGGCATCAGGGTGTATAGTTTTGTAGATAGTGTCGAACATCATATCTATAAGCTTATTTTCAATGGGAAAATCAAGCAAAAGATTCACATCGAACGACAACGAGTCATACTCATAACTGTAATCGAATGTTCCATCGGCATCAAACTTCATGAAACGCGCTCCTAAGCCGAAATCTGTCGCGACATCACCGGAAACATTGTCCGTCTTTGTGTTGAAGACCATCTTTGAGTTTTTCTGTTTGTCGGGATTTTCGATAATGTACGATGACGAAGGCCTATCGAATCTCACCGAGCCGTCGTACAACGCAACAACATCTTCTGGTTCCTGTGTACCGCCTTCTTTCAGGAAATCAACGGCAAGTCCTCTCGAAGTACGAACAATCCCGCTTGACACAAAGTGTGAGACCGTATCTCCAAGAGGCAACACTATATTTTCCGGCATAATCTCCGTTTCAAAAGGGAACCATCCGAAACCATGGTACTTCTCGGTCGTCATTTTTGCAAAACCGTTGAATCTGATGATATTTCTATCTGAGCGGAAGAAAACGTTGCCGTAAAAAGCGAAATTATCATCTAAAGCAAGACTATCTTTCCGAAAGATAGTTCCCTTCCCTAATACGAGGCTGTCATCTTCCAATCTAATATCCGAAAGGAATATGTCGTGTTTAATCAGGAACGGGTCGGTATATTGACAATAGCCCTCGCCACGAAGTCCTTCATCATTTATCACGATATCAATGTCTGTCAGCGAATTATTTGGGTCGATGGAATCTAAAAACACTGTCGCACCGCGAAGTGTGTCGATCACGGCATTTTCCATCATACACACGATGCCGTCTTTCGGCACTATTACGAATTTTCCCTTTACCACGTTCTTTACAGCGCTTGCCGTGATGATGTTTGTCGCGACATTATAATCGGCCTTGCCGCAGTTAACCGTAAACAGATTTAACGGATTTGTTGAAAAGAAGGACTCCGTTTCAAAGGAAAAGTTATTGTCCTTCATCGTCCATTCGGCATAATTCACAATACTTTTAACGCTGTTTAGCGGAAACTCCAACGTATTCGGCATTGAGTCTATATGTCTGAATACACTTTTCTGATTGTCAACATCGACTGATATATTGAATCCTGATGCGACAACGGCTTCTCTGCCATCGAAAGTGAATAAGAAATCGGAAGTATCTGCCACAAATGAGTTTAAGGCGAATTTGAAGTCTTTTGATTTTATTTTCGATTTGTCAACATTCATAAAACCGGCACCTGTCAGTCCGTCAGGCGTCAGGCTCAGCAGTCCGTGAAAATCGTAATCATTATAAAGACCGACCGGTTTCTGCAATGTCTTTACAAAAAGGCTGTCGTGCGTGAAATGCCAGCTCACGGAGGCACTATCGACGGATAATGACGGGCGTGAATATCTACCCTGAACAGCATTCACCATCAACTGATCGGCAATGCACACCACGGAATCTAAATAAAAGACGAAATGCGGTGATGAGAACTTCGTGTTATTGTATTCTATCCTGCCGTCGCCGAAGAATCCTCTATTAGAAAGGCTTATCCTGTTAAAATATCTGGCTTTATTGTCAAAGGCAGTTGTCCCGTCTTCACCAAAGTCCCAGTCGAGACCTAAAGAATAATCGTCCTCAATCAATAGCGGCTGTCTGATGTCGGGGAAAAGTCCGGCCGAATGCAGGACGCCTTGAAAAGCCATTCCTGTCGTGCTGAAAGTTAAAAGACTGTCTATCTCAAAAGGATCTACAACATAATTGAATTTTTTCCTGTCAAGCAGTCCGCCGTTGATAGAAGGCTTATCGAAATAAATATACGACTGTTGTTTTGATTTAAGAATTGGATAATTCGGGGTGTCCTTCTCGCCCGATTTGTTGTTTTTGTCATCAAGCATGATGGTACACTCAATATCGGCAAGGACATTTTTCACCCTTACAAATTCGCCATTAGGTTCAATGTCTCTTTTTCTAACAAAAAACGACACTGAATCAACATGTTTGAAGTCAACTAAGAAGTCGTCATACCGAAAATTTCCCTTGTTGGAATAGAACTCAAACAATCCCGCCGTCAGTCTTCCTCCGAAATCAAAGTCAAGATTCTTCTTAAACGTTATCTTCAAGCTGTCGGGATATATCGTGACGTTTTTCGCTTTGCTGACATTGACTTTTTTGACTCCGAAGACATCAAAATCGAAATTATCAAAATTCAGAATAAAATTAGTCTGTCTGCGCCTCGTAAAGGACTCTATCTTTATAATGTCGTAATCTACGAGGCCTCTACTCGCCTTTACAGCATTATATAATGACTCTTTAGGATAAGCCGTTTTGTTGACGTTATCATAGTTGAGATATCCGAGTTGTTCCAAACGGAGAATCATGCTAACGACTTGTTGTTCCGGTTTTCTGACAAAGTCACACAAATCTCTGATTCTCACTTCTTTTTCGTTATATTGCTCAAGATAGTTATAAACAACCGTAAGCGGGTTTTCTTTATCCATGCCCTGTATATCGAGAAAATCATCTTTCTCAAAATATTTTTCCGACTTTATAAAGCCGTGACTGTCAGTTCCCAAAGGACTTAGTTTGTAAAACGAGGCCTGTTTGTCGTCGATGTTCCAATACATAGCGTCGATTGATATGTCTATGTTATGATAGGAATCACCAAAACGACCGTTGCCATTTGTCGGCATGAACAGCATAAGCTCACGTTTGTTCTCGCCATACCTCATCTGAAGGTTGGCATGATAAATCGAGTCGTTTTCAAAAGGAATCGTCATATTTACCGCATCTGACGCGAAGCCTTCATCATTGAAATAGAACATCTGCGACCTGAGAAACATGACCGCCTTATCTTCATTACGGAATGTCACTACAGACGGTCTTTCGTTGCGTCCCGACACCATCATATTTACTCCACGCATACCTACGCTTCCAAATAAATCCACATTTTTGAAGACATCCGTCAGCTGATAAGAGTCGTTGTAAGAGACGAATGTCGGGAACTGTGATTTATTTGACGGCGGAATGGTAAACACTTTGTCGTGAAAACGGCCGAGTATAGAAGTAGTAGGCAATTTTGGATTCGTGAGTCTGGCTGAATCGACAACATATTCGAAATTTTTGAGATTTATAGTATATTTGTCGAATTCCACGAAGACATCATTCAGATTCTCATCATTGAATTTATTCCAATCGACTTTACCACCACTACCCGTCCATTTGGAAACGCCGTCAAAATATCCGTTGGTTTCACGGATAACGAGGCTGTCGGTACGCGACAGACAGACAAGATCGCAGGATTCCACCTTGACGGAGAAGCCATCGACATCTTCAAAAGAATATGTCGCGTTGTTCATCAGCCACTGCATGCTTCCCGATTTGTAGAGTCTGTTTTCCTCTATCAGTTTTTGGATAGTGACGAGCCATTCCGCGAAAGCCTTCTGATTCTTATCCTTATAGTGTTTGTCGGCATATTCAAGCCAGCATTCTATGCTGTTGTGTGAGAGTGAAGACATTGCGATATCACTCAGTGCAGCGAAATATTCCACAAAGGCCGCTGCATTGAGCATTTTGTTCTTCACCATTTTGTCGGTGATGGAGATTATCTTGTCTTTCTCTTCCGACGTAAAGCGTTCTTCCGACCATTTTTTTTCTAAATAAGGCATAAAGTTCTTTATCCTTGCCAGTTGCAAGTCGCCTTTTTTGTCGTAAAGGATGCTGTGAATCTGCTTAATAAAATCCTTTTGGTCTGTCTTTATGACGACGTTTTGTCCATTCGCGTTAAATAAAGGGGCTGTCGCGACCAACAAGATGAACAAAAGTTTCAACAATATTTTCATATCATCTGTGGTGTTAGCATTATTTTTCGAATTCGGCAGCCGTCCATTCGTTTTTTTTGATGTGACGGATATATCTGAGTCCGAGTTCTTCAGCTCTCTTACGAATCATCGGGAGGTCGCTCTCATAGAATCCGCTGAAGAGAATTTTTCCGTTGTCGTTCAATGCTCCGACATATTCGTGCATATCGTTAAGCAGGATATTCCTATTTATATTTGCGAGTATGATGTCAAACTTTATAGCTCTAAGCGAAGACGCATCGCCGAGTTCAACGTCGATGTCGGTCATCTTGTTCCTTTCGACGTTGTCAACGGAGTTGCGGTATGCCCATTCGTCATTATCTATAGCGACGGCATGTCCGGCTCCTAAGCGGCGTGCGAGTATAGCGAGGACTGCGGTTCCACAGCCCATGTCGAGTACATTTTTTCCTTTGAAGTCCGTCTCGAACATAAGCTGTATCATCTGCGATGTCGTCTCGTGATGCGCCGTCCCGAACGACATCTTAGGCTCTATCACGATGTCGTATTCGAATTTATCGTCTGGTGCGTGGAATGGGGCGCGTATCCTGCACTTGTCGTTTATCACGGCCGGTGCGTATGATGCCTCCCATTCCGCGTTCCAGTCCTGGTCGGGAATAACCTCGGTCCCCAATATCCGCACATCGCGAAACTGTTCCATTGAAAGTATTTCATTTACAGATATTTCCGATAGGTCGTTTTCGCGACAGTAGGCTGAAAGGCCGTCATCGACATCCATAAAGCCGTCGAAACCGATTTGTCCCAACAGTTCCACAAACATATCTTTCAGCGCATCATCGTCCGGTGTGCTGAACGTATAGGCGAGGTAATTCATCCGTTTGATTTTCTTTATTTTGCCTGACGGCAGATGCTCACGAAATCTTCTGCCTTCAGCGACGCGCCTCCGATAAGTCCGCCGTCGATGTCGGGTTGTGCGAAGAGTGCCGACGCGTTCTTAGCGTTGCAGCTTCCGCCGTAGAGGATGTGTATCTCGTTTGCTATATCGTCGCCGTATTTCTCTTTCACGAGCGAACGTATAAAGGCGTGAATCTCTTCGGCCTGTTCCGGAGTCGCGGTTTTGCCTGTTCCGATAGCCCATACAGGTTCGTAAGCGATGACGACGTTCTCGAAATCGGCGGCATCAAGACCGAAAAGGCCTTCTTCGACCTGACGGCGTATCACGTCAAAATGACGGTTTGCCTCGCGTTCCTCCAAAGTCTCACCGACACAGTAAATCGGAACTATCTCATTAGCAAGCACTTTTTCGACCTTCACTGCGAGAGTAGCGTTGTCTTCATTGAAATATTTGCGTCTCTCACTATGTCCTATTATGCAGAAATTCACGTCGAGAGATGCCAGCATCGCGGCTGAAACTTCGCCGGTATAGGCACCTGAATCAAACGAACTGACATTCTGTGCTCCGACTTCAAACAACTCGCTGTCAGCGGCGCCGTCAGTCGCAAGTTCGAGGTATGGGAATGGAGGGCAGATAACGACATCGCAATCTACTTCTTCCTCTTCAAGACCTTTAACAACATCGTCAATCAATGTTTCGGCCTCGTCAAAATCCTTGTTCATCTTCCAGTTTCCGGCAACTATTTTTCTTCTCATGATATTGTGTTTTAATGTGTTAGTAAAAAAATGATTTTTCGACGGCAAAGTTACAAAAAAAGGTTTTACGACAGTCTCACCCTCGGGTCAAGAACACCATAAATTATATCTACGATAATGTTTATCACAACCAGCATCATTCCGATGAGCAGCACGGAGCCCATAATCACGGGAAAGTCGAAGGTGTTCAGTGCGTTGACTATCACCACTCCGATTCCCTTCCAGTCGAACACGTATTCGACGAACACCGCCCCAGCAAGCAGCGACGCGAACCAGCCTGACACCGCCGTCACGACGGGAGTCAGTGCGTTGCGCAAGGCATGAACAGCCACGATGCGGCCTTTCGACAGCCCTTTTGCCTTCGCAGTGCGGATATAGTCCATCGACATAGTCTCAAGCAGCGACGTACGTACAAGTTCCGTGATGACGGCCAACGGACGAAGTCCGAGTGTCAGCGAAGGTAATATCAGGTTTCTCAAATTAAGACAGGTTTCACCGGTGTAGTCGTCAACGCCGTAAAGGCTTCCCGTCATGCTTAGACCTGTGATGTCGGTGAATACAAAGCCGAAGATATAGGCCACCAATATTGCAGCGAAAAACGAAGGCAGCGACATCCCGAGCGTCGTAACGAAGAGCGTCAGCCTGTTAATCCAGTCGGCATCGACGACGGCGGCGAGAGTACCGATAACGAGGCCGATGACGGTAGCGAACCCCATAGCCACAAGCGCGAGCAGAAGCGTATTGGGGAAGGCTTCACGGAGTATATCCCCCACTCCGCGACGGCTCTGATAGGAATAACGAAGATACGGCGTCTTGGCGACAACGCTCACTTCGCCGACGCGTAAAATCCTTATATGACTTACCTTATCGAGAGTCGGATTTTCCTCACGATAGAACGATAACGGCGAAAGGTCGTTGATATAGCCAAAATACTGTTGTACAATGGGTTTGTCGAGCCCGAGTTCGGAACGTATGGCCTGAACGTCTTTCTCATCGGCACGCTGACCCAGCATCATACGCACGGGATCACCGGGAATGATGTTGAACAAAAAGAAAACCAACGTGGCCACCCCGTACAACACGAGTATTCCATACAGTATTTTCCGAACAATATACATTATCAGCCTATTATAAAATTATTGCAGCTGATTGGCACGACGTGTCAGAAGTCTGTCGAACACCTCGATGTCGGGGAAGTCGTGACGGCTCCATTTGCCCAACACCACTCCGCCGTCCATCAGCATAAGACCGGGATTGGAACGCACCATCGTCTTGAGTTCCGTCTCATCTCCGTAATATACCTCGTCGAATATACCGTGCCATTTATTCAGGCGTCTCACCTCGGATGGTTTTGTCGCCGTTATCCAGATCGTCCTGAGGCCGGCATCAGCAGCTATGCTGTTAATGCGTTTGCATTCGCCCCAAGTCTTGTTGTCTATTTCATTAAGGTATGGCGCGACGAAAATCAAAAGACTGTCGGTGTCGAACAGAATATCCGTAAAATCTTCGTCGTTCTCATCATTCATTGAGAAAAGAAGATGCTCGTCTGTACCGCCGACGCTGCGTTGCGAGACAAACTGCCACCGACTCATCCACACGCTGTCGTAATACGGATAATCAGAAGAGAGATATTCCTTTGTCTCGCCCGTCACAGTGTCCTGGAAGGTGAGATAAATCTCCATATCGTTGTCTTGTTTCGGACGCATGTCCTTTCCGACCTTCCAAGGCATGAAATCGACAACCGGAAGATGGCGTATGTTGTGAACCTCGAAAACGACGAAGAGTGTCGCAAACAAAAGGGCGATAACCCATTGTCCCATCTCCGTTAAAGTCTTGTTTTTTAAGTTTTTATTGTTAAAGATAAGTGGGATCAGGACTGTAAGGATGACTAAGTTTTTGAAGAACGTCTGCCAGTTGGTCATGGTTATCGCCGCTCCGAAGCAACCGCAGTCGGCAACGAGGTTGAAGAGTGCGTCTAAGAATGTCGTTATGGTAAAGAACGCCATGAGGAGCGACGCGCCGAGCGTAGCGAAGCGCGGCAACACGTTCAGCAACAGACACATACCTACAGCGAACTCAGCAAGAATCATCATCACGGCAAGCGTCAACGCAGCAGGATTCATCCACTCGATGTGATAGGCATAGAAATAATCTATCATCTTGTACTCCGTACCCATTGGGTCAACGCCCTTCGTCAGACTGCTGAAGACAAACAGCATACCGATAAGGAAACGGCAAAACGACAATCCGCCGTTATTATAATGACTGCTGTATGCGACCGACAAGAACAACCCGACGAGAATGGCGGCAAGCAGCCACCATGAGAAATCGGGGAAGAAACCTATCGCGACAGCACAGCATAACGACCAAAACGTGACGAAGAATGACAAAAAAGCAGATTTTTCGTTGTATATCATAGAGCTTTGAATTTTATTTAAATTTATATGACTTTATTTTTCAGAAAGGAGTATGAGACAAAATACAGCGTAGTTTATTATGTCGTAATAATTGGCGTCTAAACCTTCTGAAACGATAGTATTGCCGTCGTTATCCTCTATCTGCTTTATTCTCAGAAGCTTCATCAGAATAAGGTCCGTCATCGAACTGACACGCATGCTCCTCCATGCCTCGTCGTAATCGTGATTCTTACGGCTCATCAAATCAAAAGCCTCCTGAATAGCCTGATTATGAAGCTCCGACGCACGTTCCGGTGTGAGGTCGGGATGCTCCGACACACCGAGACGCAGCTGGATAATAGCCATGGCAGAATAATTGATAATGCCGACAAACTCCGACTCAATCCCTTCATTTACAAGACGTTCCGCCTTTGTTTGAAGACTCCTTATTCTATTAGCCTTGATAAAAATCTGGTCTGTGAGCGACGGAGTCCTGAGAATACGCCACGCGACACCGTAATCCTTCATCTTCTTGTCAAAAATGTCGCGACATTGAGCGACGACAGCCTGATATTGAGTTGTTGTATCTTTCATCATTCAAAAAATTTTATAATTTTGCAGAAAATTTAAAACGCTAAAATTACGTATTTTTTGTGATACAAAAACAAGACAGAGGATATTTTTTTTCGCGCGGCATCCAGAGGGTTATGGCTATCGTGAACATCACTCCCGACTCGTTTTTCGAAGATGACAGATTCTTAAGCTCTGACGACATCATCGAACACTGCGGAAAAATAATCGACGAAGGCGCCGACATCATCGACATCGGGGCTTTCTCGTCACGGCCGAACTGCGATGTGATAAGCGAAGACGAAGAAAAACACCGACTTCTTCCCGCTTTGAAAAAGATTCGCACCGCCTTCCCCGACATCGTTATCTCTATCGACACTTTCAGAAAAAACATTGCGGAATGCGCCATCAGCGAAGGTGCCGACATCATTAACGACATCTCAGGAGGCACTTTCGACGACGAGATGATACCGTTTATAGGTAAAAACGAAATCCCATTCGTGATGATGCACGTCGGAAGCTCTATTGAAAATCTGCATAAGACGACCGTCAGTGGAAATATAACGTCCGTCGTAAAAGATTTTTTTGAAGGACAACTGCATAAAATCTCCTATTACGGCAATCCACCCGTCATCCTCGACCCCGGAATAGGCTTCAACAAAAGCATGGACGACAATTTCACGCTCCTTTCAAAAATAAACGAATATCGTGTCAACAGCCTGCCTGTTCTTATAGGAATTTCAAGAAAATCAATCATTTATAAAACACTGTGCATCACACCGAAAGAGTCTCTGAACGGGACGACGGTGTTAAACACTACCGCAGTACTAAGCGGAGCCGACATCTTGCGCGTTCATGATGTGAAAGAAGCGGTTGAAACGATAAAACTAACGACAAAAATCAAGAAAATATGACAAACATCTTTATCGACTTTATCCAGTTGCGAATCCTCGACATCATCGACATCATACTCGTCGCAACGCTGTTCTATATGCTTTTCCGGCTGCTGAAAGGCTCCAGCGCAATAACAATCTTCATCAGTATTATATTGATTGTCATACTTGTAAAGATTTTCAACCTTCTCCACATGGAACTCATGGGCATGATTCTCGGAGCCTTCGTCAACGTAGGATTCATCGCCCTGATAATCATCTTCCAGCCTGAGATACGCCATTTTCTCTTAGAACTCGGAAGTACTAAGTTCGCCATATTCTTTCGTAAGACCTTCGGCTACAAGCGCAACGACCAATCCAACACCAACCTCGACGAGATTTGCGAAGCCTGCGCCTCAATGTCGAACGGCAAAGTAGGCGCGCTGATTCTACTGACACTTGAAAACAATCTGCAAGACATCAAAGAAACAGGCGTTTCCATTGACGCAAAGATAAGCAAACCGTTGATAGAGAATATCTTTTTTAAAAACAGTCCGCTTCACGACGGTGCCATGGTGATAACCGACAACCGTATTGCGTCGGCGCGGTGCATCCTCCCCGTGACGCAAAACAGGAACCTCCCCGGCAGCTACGGCCTGCGTCACCGCGCCGGCATAGGTGTCACGGAAAACAACGACTGCATCGCCATCGTCGTGTCGGAAGAAACAGGAAACATACGAATCATCCACAAAGCCACAGTTTACGACGTTTCTCACTCCAACATGAAGGCAAAAATACAGGAGATAATGACTAAGTTATCAGCTATTAGCCGTTAGACTCTCCAAACTTCACACTTAAACCACCTCCCATTCAACGATGTTCCGCTTCTCCGAAGAGAAACTCACTCCAATGCGGAACAGCTTCCTCGAATCCGCGGCGTAAGGCTCAGCATAGCCCTTGTCGTCAATCTGCTTCAACGCTTCGGCAGCAGTGCCGTCCAACTTAAATTCAAAGATGTAAACGTAGTCGTTTGTCTCAACTACGATGTCGGCGCGACCTCTTGAATTTTCCTTTTCCGTAAAAGTGGTATAACACGACAAAAGCCTGAATATCAGGTACAATGTGTAATGATAGTGGCTCTCGTAGCTCCATGCGCGTTCCTGGTAATTGGCGTTGTAAGGGATTGAGGCGAAGAAGCCGGAGAGTGTGTCGCGCAGGTCGTCAAGGCGGCATTGCTTCAGCATCTTGTTGATTGACAGAACGCACGACAGTGTCTCTCCGTTGTGGTGGAAGTAGTCGTTGGCCAAGAGGTCGATGAAGCCGTTACGCACCTCGTTGTTGGGGAAGTCGAGGGTGTAGGTGAAATCGTCCCGGTCGTACCCTTTCACCGTCAGATAGCCGCTCTGGTAAATCATCGCAAGGGGGTCTTCAACGTCCGCCTTGTAGTCCATGAAATATTTCTTCACATACTGTCGGCTCAGTATTTCCTGTATGTTTGTCCTGTTGCGGTCAAGCAGGCGCATGAGGTATGTCGGAGTGCCTGTCACAAACCAATACTCATCTATCCTCTTGCTTTTCAACGCATTGAGAACGCTGTACGGGTTGAAGACGTCGAGCATCTCCTCCGAGAAATGGTAGCCGTCGTATTGTTTCTTCAGTTCGGCGTACATCTCCTCCTTGGTATATTTGAGTTTTTCCGCCATCGCCTCTATCTCCTTGTCGAAATAGCTCACAAGCTCGTCTTTCGTGATGCCGCAAAGCGCGTCGAACTCACTGTCCATGCTGATGTCCTCAGGCTGGTTGAAGCCGCTGAACACGCTCACCTGAGAGAACTTGGTAACGCCTGTGAGAAGCACAAAACGCAGGTGCTCGTCGGCGGCTTTGAACGTGCCGTAGAATTCCTTAAGCACGGCGCGGTTTTCGGCCTCCATCGGCTCCATGAGAACATCGAGCAACGGCTTGTCGTATTCGTCTATCAGCACAACGCACTTCCGGCCTGTCTTTTCATGAGCCATCTTAAGCACATTCTGAAAACGCGAACCGAATTCCGGAGTGTCTATCAGCAGTCCGTACTCCCTTTCCCACAGCCTGAGGTTTGTGTCGATGATGTTCTCAAGCGCGTCAGGTTTGCTGAACCGCCCGCTCGAGAAATCGACACGAAACACCGGATATTGCGTCCAATCCTTTTCCAACTCATCAATTTTCAAGCCCTTGAAAAACTCCATCTCGCCTTTAAAATAACTTTCCAATGTTGATATTAACAGTGATTTTCCGAACCGTCGCGGGCGGCACAGAAAGCAGATGTTTTTCTGCGCAAGGTTGTAAACGAGGTCTGTCTTATCAACATATACCATCCCATTTTCGATGATTTTTCTGAACGTCTGGATTCCGATGGGGTATTTCATAACGTGTTGTTTTTTACGGCTGCAAAAATAGTAAAAAGTTCGTAAAGTTCTTGAAATTTTAAAGTGTTAAGTGTTGAGAGTCTCATTCGTTCTACCCGCGCCATTTGTGGTGAAAACATCATAATTTTACATTTTTTTACAAATACGTCGCTTCCATGCCAGAAAGCGACGTAATTGTGTTAAAAACCTTTTACAAATCAGTCTTTTCTTCAAGAGTTGCATCTCAGTACCAAAACCTTACTGTATCTTTGCGACGTGAATTTATCCGTTTTACAAATTACTAATCAATTTTTATCATGGCAAAAATAACAGTAGAAAACACAGAGATTACGATTTTGAAGATTCATGACGGCGATTTTATTTCATTGACAGACATTGCCAGGTCGAAAGATTCGGAAAGATGCGACTATTTAATCCAGAATTGGATGAGAAACAGAAGTACATTGGAATTTCTTGCTTTGTGGGAGAAATTCAACAATGAGGATTTTAAACCCATCGAATTCGATGGATTTATTTCCGAATGCGGCTCAAACTCTTTTTCCATGACACCGAAACGATGGATTGGAACGACAAATGCAAAAGGCATAATTTCACGTAACGGCAGAAATGGCGGCACATACGCCCATAAGGACATCGCTTTCGAGTTTGCGACTTGGATTAGCTCGGAATTCAAATTCTACCTGATCAGAGAGTTCCAGCGACTCAAAGCCGATGAGCAGAAACAGCTCGGCTGGAGCGCGAAACGCGAACTCGCAAAAGTCAACTACCACATCCATACTACCGCGATAAGCCAGAACCTCATCCCGCCACGGCTGAACAAAAGCCAGATCAACTACATCTACGCCTCCGAAGCCGACGTGCTGAACATGGCTCTCTTCGGCAAGACCGCCAGACAATGGCGCGACACCAACCCCGACCTGCAAGGCAACATGCGCGACTACGCCGAAATAAACCAGCTCATCTGCTTGTCGAACCTCGAAAACATCAATTCGGTGCTGATAAACGACGGACTTCCGCAAAACGAACGCCTCGAAAAATTGAACCAAATCGCAATACAGCAGATGAAAATACTTCAAATTAAAAGTTGAGAGTCTCATTCGTTCTACCCGCGCCATTCGTGGTGAAAACATCATAATTTTACATTTTTTTACAATTACGTCGCTTCCATGCCATAAAGCGACGTAATTGTGTTAAAAACCTTTTACAAATCAGCTCTTTCTTCAAGAGTTGCATCTCCGTACCAAAACCTTACTGTATCTTTGCGACGTGAATTTATCCGTTTTACAAATTACTAATCAATTTTTATCATGGCAAAAATAACAGTAGAAAACACAGAGATTACCGTATTGAAAGTTAATGAGGAAGACTATATCAGTCTGACAGACATGGCGAGAAAAGTATCACAGGACCAGATTATTCACAAATGGTTGAGTCTGAAAAGTACAATTGAATATTTGGGTGAATGGGAAATGTTGTATAATGATGGTTTTAAATACGCCGATTTCGGCGTAATTAGAAATATGGCAGGCAGTAACAGTTTCATTATGTCTGCAAAACAATGGGCCGAAACCACTAATGCAATCGGGATAATCGCCAAGACCGGACGCTACGGCGGCACATACGCCCACAAGGACATCGCCTATCATTTCGGGATGTGGATAAGCCCGCGGTTTCAACTCCTTCTGATAAAAGAGTACCAGCGTCTGAAGGAGGATGAACAGAAACAGCTCGGCTGGAGCGCGAAACGCGAGCTCGCAAAAGTCAACTACCACATCCATACTACCGCGATAAGCCAGAACCTCATCCCGCCAC
>JAKSNC010000007.1 GCA_024400195.1 Bacteroidales bacterium | reverse complement strand
GCGATCCGTCGGCGAGGGCGACAAGTTCGTCATGAGGCATCGACAGCAACGTATTTTCAACCGTATATACAGTGCAGCCTTCGGCTTCGAGCATGGAAATGTAATTTCTGTGTTCGGCCGCTGCTTCATCAATATTGAAATATGTCTCATAAAGTCCGGCAGCGGGATGAATCACGCCGTCAAACAGTTCTAAACCAGGCGTGTACATCAGTATCGAACCGGCTTTGTGGTATTCGGCCTGTGGGAAACCATACTCCGATATAATCGGATTGTCTGACGTGTCTGAATTGTCTTTCCTGCATCCGTGCGCAATCAGGCACGTGAATGCCATTAACACTGTGAATTTGATCGTGATTTTCATGTTGTAATTAAAAATTTGAAAACTTAAACTTTATTGTCTGTTTGTATTTTTCTCCCGGACGCAGTACTGCGTTAGGAAAATTGGGTTTGTTCGGGGAGTCAGGAAGAGCCTGACATTCAAGGGCGACGCCTTCATAGTCCCCGTAACTCCTGCCGCATTTACCTATCGGGCAGCCGCTGAGCCAGTTGCCGGTGTAGCACTGCACGCCCGGCTGTGTGGTGAACAGTTCGACTTTTATTCCGGATTCCTCGCTCATAAGTGCCGCCGCCTGGTGCATCTCGTCTTGCTTGTAGCCGTCGATGACCCAGCAGCTGTCGTAGCCTTTGCCGTTGACCAAAGCGTCGAACTTCTCGTTGATGTCCTTGCCGATGAGTTTCGGCTCAGTGAAATCCATCGGGGTTCCTTTGACAGTGGCGACCTCACCTGTCGTGATGAGTTCGTCGGTGGCAGGAAGGTAATTCTGCGCGAAGAGTTTCATCTTGTGGTCAAGGATATTGCCGTTGCCTTCACCTTTTAAATTAAAATAGGTGTGGTTGGTGAGATTCACGATTGTCGGGGCGTCGGTCGTGGCCGAGAGTTCGAGTGTTATCTCGTTATCATCGTTCCAGCTGTAAACCGCCTTCGCTGTCAGGTTGCCCGGATAGCCGGCCTCACCGTCTTTCGAGAAATACGTAAACTCCACTTTGTCAGCTATTTGTCTGCCTTCCCAGTATTGGTTCGCGAAGCCTTCCGGACCGCCGTGAAGATGATGTTTGCCGTCGCTGGTGTTAAGCACGAGCTGATATTTCTTCCCGTCGATGCTGAACTGCCCGTGGTTGATCCTGTTCGCGAAACGTCCCGGCACCTTGCCGGCACACGGGCCGTCGCCTACGTAGTCTTCAAGGTTCTTGTAGCCGAGCACGACGTCACGCATCTTGCCGTCTTTGTCGGGGACGATGACGGAGACGATGCCCGCACCGATGTTGCACAACGTGACGGAAGCCCCTGATTTGTTCGTCAGTTTGAATGTCTGTACTGTTTTAACATCTTTCATAACATCAATTATTGATACTTTTCTTGAATCGTCGTTGTTTTCTGTCTTGATTTTAAGCTTTATTCTATCCTCCGTGCGCCGTCGGAAATCACCACGTCATAGACCTTCGGCTCATGCCCGAATCTGACGTTGAATCTCTCTTTCGCCGTGGCGATGAACTTGTCGTAAAGGCCTTCTTTCACGAGGTTGATGGTGCAGCCGCCGAAACCGCCGCCCATGACGCGCGAGCCGGTGACATCGCAATCTTTCGCTATTTCATTCAGATAATCAAGCTCTTCGCAGCTGACCTCATATTCTTTGCTCATGCCGTAGTGTGTGCCGTACATGCGGTCGCCGACGGTCTCATAATCGCCTCTCTCAAGGGCTTCGCAGACATCGAGGACGCGCTGTTTCTCGCCGATGACATACTTCGCACGCATGTAGTCTTCGTCTGAAATTTCATTTCTGACCTCATCGAGCATCGACATCGTTGCGTCGCTTAAATAATTGACTTCCTGATGTTTGGCCATGATATGGGCGCAGGCGTTCTCGCACGACTCGCGGCGTTTGTTGTAGGCCGACGATGCGAGCTCGTGTTTCACGACGGTGTCGAGAAGCACCACTTTGTAGCCTTTCGGGTTGAACGGAAAATATTCAAATTCCATCGTGGCGCAGTTGAGGCGCATGAGATGGCCTTCCTTGCCGAAGACGGAGGCGAACTGGTCCATTATGCCGCATTTCACGCCGCAGTAGTTGTGTTCGGTCGATTGCCCGATGCGGGCGAGTTCGAACCTGTCGATGCCTAAGTCAAATATGTCGTTCAAGGCGTTGGCGAAGGTGCTCTCCAAGGCCGCCGATGACGACATGCCTGCTCCGAGCGGCACGTCGCCGGCGAAGACAGTGTCGAAACCCTTTGGCTCGAAGCCGCGTTTCTGCATCTCGCGGACGACGCCGAAGATGTAACGCGCCCACGGCTCTTTCGGGGCGTCGGCCTCTGTCATCCCAAACTCCGACAGCGCATTATAATCCATCGAATACGCGCGGATTCTGCCGGTTCCGTTTGGGTTGATGGCGGCGTAGATGCCTTTGTCGATGGCACCGGGGAACACGAAGCCGCCGTTATAGTCGGTATGCTCGCCGATAAGGTTGACGCGGCCTGGTGATGTATAAACACGAGACTCATTGCCGAACAATGAGTTAAACTTTGATTTAATTTTCTTTGTGTTCATTTGAAAGTTTATTTTTTAATTATAAAACGTCTTTCTCTCAACAGTATTTCCATCGAAGACGGCATAATCGCGGTTCCACATCCAGTTACCCACTATCGTTGTCATGGCGTGTTGACCTGTCTTGTACTGCATTCCCTTATGTTGGTGTCCGAAGACGAAGAAATCAACATCGGGATGCTTTTCCGCCTCCGCTTCAGCATATCGGTAAAGGCGGGTCTTATCAACAACGGCGTAATAGTCTCCCTTACGCTCGCGTTCAAGCTTCACGACACGGTGCTTCATCGACCACCTCAAGCCAATCCACAACCCAATGTCGGGATGAATCAATCTGAAAAGAAACTGCGTCAGTCGGCCCTCAAAAAGCCACTTCAGAAACTTATATCCGTTATCGCCTTTGCCTCTTCCGTCTCCATGAACAAGAAAGAAGCGTTTCCCCTTGACTGTCATCATCTCCGGCTCGCGGAAGACCTGTATTCCAAGCTCTTTCTGAAGATAACTGAACGTCCAGATGTCGTGATTTCCGGCGAAAAGCATTACGGGGATGCCTGCATCGACAAACTCGGCGAGTTTTGCCTGAATACGGACGAAACCTTTTGGCACAACTCTCTTGTATTCGTACCAAAAATCGAACAAGTCGCCCATGATGAAAAGCTGTTCGCAGTCGTCCTTAATGCTGTCGAGGAAACGCACGGCCGCATTTTCGCGCGAACGGCTGTCCTCTTCCGAAGGCACGCCGAGGTGCATATCGCTGATAAAATATACCTTTTTATCCATTAAAACACGATTTCGTCGGAACGACGTATCATTTCCTTTATAATCAATGACAGATTAGGAGTCGCGTTTGCCACGGCATTGATAACTTCTTCGTGTGTAACGACGCAGTGAAGGTTTTTGCCTCCGAGGTCTGATACAACCGAAACCGCAAAAACAGGCAGTCCGCAGTGACGTGCGACAATAGTCTCAGGCGTCGTTGACATTCCCACGACATCGCCGCCGATAATACGATAAAACTCATATTCCGACGGAGTCTCGTATGAAGGCCCTGTATCGCCGACATACACCCCGTGCTGAACCTTTATGCCGTTTTTTTTCGCAACGTCGTCGGCAAGAGCGATGAGTTTGCGGTTGTATGCCTCGCCCATATCGGGGAAACGCGTTCCTATTCTGTCGTCATTTTTTCCGATAAGCGGGTTCGGCAGCAGATTGATGTGGTCGGTGATAATCATTATGTCGCTGACACTGAAATTCGGGTTGACTCCGCCGCTGGCATTCGAGAGGATCAGAAATCTCACGCCGAGATACTTCATCACACGTATAGGAAGCGTTATCTCGGATGTGGAATAACCTTCATAATGATGGAATCTGCCCTGCATGGCAACGATTTTCTTTCCGCCTATCGTGCCAAACAAAAGCTGTCCCGCATGACCTTGAACCGTCGAAACCGGAAAATTCGGAATATCGGCGTACGATATGGCGTATTCGACATTCATATCGTCAGCAAGGTCGCCGAGGCCCGAACCCAGCGTCACGCCTATTTCGGGAACAAAACCATTAGTCCTATTCTTGATGAACTCCGTCGTCTGTAATATTTTCTCTAACATAATTCAAAACCTTTTTTTCAAACTTTTCGCCATCGTCGTTGTTGAACCTGACCTTTATCGGAATGTAATAAAGAGGTGTGTTGTCGAATGCCGACAGCAGCTCGGTGTTCTTGAGACGCATGGCATCTTTTTCCGTTGTTATGATGACTTTTCTTTTTCCTATGATAGACTCGAAATGTCCGACTATGCGGCCAATATCCTCACTTGTAAAGGCGTGATGATCAGCAAATTTGAAGACGACGATGCGCGAAAACGACCTGCTCAGGAATTCTTCGAGAGGATGAGAATTTGCAACGCCGGTAAACAGGATAACGTCTTTCTGCTTCTTTATATCTGTCTGCTCGGCCGTCTCATTGAACGGCACTGCATCTTTAAAGACAATATGTGAAAAACAAACCAGCTGATTATTAGTAATGTACGGCTGTAGTTTATCCATAACATCTCTTCTGTCGTATGGTGAAAGTACGGAAGGTCCTTTTGTCACCACGATTATGTCGGAACGTTTCACCGCCGATTTAATGTCGCGCAGTGTTCCCGACGGAACAAGGCTGTCTGAGGTGAAAAGTCTCGAATATTCCGTCAGGACGATATTCAATCCCGCTTTGACCTGCCTATGCTGGAAGGCATCGTCGAGGATGACGAGTTCGGGTTTTTCATCAAGGGCGAGAAGACGCTTTACGCCGTTGCAGCGTTTCTCGTCAACGGCAACTACAACGCCGTCATATTTGCAATACTGCAAAGGCTCATCACCGACATCCTCATAACTGCAGTCTTTGTCAGCGATGACGAAACCCTCTGATTTTCTGCGATAACCCCTGCTCAGCACCGCCACTTTGTATTTTTCTCTCAAAAGCGAAACGATATATTCGGTATGTGGAGTTTTTCCAGTCCCGCCCAAAGCGATGTTGCCGACACAAATAACGGGAAGGTCAAATTTCTTCGACTTCAATACTCCCCAGTCGTACATTTTATGGCGAATAAAGAGTACTGCGGAATAAATCCATGCTATGGGCAATAGTAATTTTGACATATAAACTGCAAAGTTACAAAACTTTTCCTGAACAACAATATTTTTCATATCTTAGCGAAAATTTTTAACAAATGAAAATACTTGATATTCTGTCTTGTATAACCGAGATTGCTCCATTGGAGTGGCAGGAGTCATACGACAACGCCGGCCTTATAATCGGCAATCCCGATGATGAGGTCGAAAAGGCGCTTGTCACTATTGACGTAACTGATGAAGTGCTCGAAGAAGCCGTCAGCGGCGGTTTCGACATCATCATAGCCCATCATCCGCTTATTTTCAAAGGATTAAAGAAGATCAACGACGAGAATCCCGTTTCGAGGCTTGTAAGGAAGGCCGTTATGAACAACATTGCGATTGCCGCTATGCACACGAATCTCGACAACAGTCCGGTCGGAGTGAGCGCGTGTCTTGGTGCCCGCTTAGGACTAAGCGAAGTAAAAATACTGAGACCGCTTGACAACTGTCCAGAAGCCGGTGCCGGCGTCATCGGCATCCTGCCTTCGCCTCTGACGGAAAACGAATTCTTGTCGCTCATCCGCAACACCCTCGGCACTGTCGCCATCCGTCATTCCGCACTGACTGGAAAAAAGATAACGAAAGTGGCACTATGCGGCGGCTCCGGATCCTTCCTTATTGACGACGCAAAAGCAGCAAAAGCAGACGCTTTCGTCACAGCCGACATCAAATATCACGACTACGCCGATGCCGACGGAAAGATTCTTCTGATTGATGCCGGACATTTTGAGACGGAACAATTTATAAAAGATTTCATAGCCGTCAAAATATCAGAAAAAAATCGTAACTTTGCCGTTTCAATTTCAAGCGTTAAGACAAATTACATACACTATTTCGTATAATTAAATCATACATAGATGACAACAAAAAAGCAGAATGTAGTTGAGAATGAAGAGGAAACCAATGTTGAAAGGAACATTGAGAAGACATTGGAAGCTCTTTACACATTGCAGCGCGTCGATTCCGAAATCGACCAGATCCGTATTCAAAGAGGCGAGCTGCCGTTAGAAGTCCAAGATCTCGAAGATGAAGTAGCCGGACTCCAGACACGAGCCGAGAAATACGCCTCCGAGATTAAGACTTGTGAGAAAGCCATCGCCGATTTCGGCATTCAGATCAAGGAATGCACCGATATGGTGAAGAAATACGAAGAGCAGCAAAACAACGTCCGCAACAACCGCGAATACGACTCACTCACCAAAGAAATAGAAAGCCAGTCACTCGACATCCAGCTTTGCGAGAAACGCATCAGGGAGAACAAGTTCAAACTCGAAGAGACAAAGGCCGAACTCGACAAGACAAACGCAACCATCACCGAACGCAGCAACGACCTCGAGATAAAGAAATCGGAACTTGACGAAATCATCAAGGAAACCGAGGCAAAAGAGCAGGAACTTCTCGAACTCTCAAAGAAGAGCGAGCAGTTTATCGACGACCGCTACCTTACTTATTACAAACGTCTGCGCAAGAACGCGCGTAACGGTTTAGCCGTCGCTACAATCACCAACGTCGGCAAGCATGCCGAAATCAACAACGACTCATTCGTCGGAGACGTACAGACAAGATCGAGAAAGAGTGTTTCCGTCAAGAAAGAGGAAGACGACAAGACCATAAAGGAAGGTGCTTGCGGAGGCTGCAATAACGTTATTCCACCACAACACCTCCTCAACATCCGCATTCACAAAAACGTCATCGTCTGCGAGTTCTGCGGGCGCATCCTCGTTGACAACGACATCGTTAAGATGTACGAAGACAAACACGTTGACAAAAAGAACGAATAGCATCTACATGATTTAGTCAAACAAAAGCCATCCAACAGGGTGGCTTTCTTATAGAAAAGGGCTTTTATATGGCAAAAGAATTAACAACGAGACAGGAAAATTATTCGCAGTGGTACAACGACCTCGTGACTAAGGCCGACCTCGCGGAGAACTCGGCCGTGAGGGGCTGCATGGTCATCAAACCCTACGGTTACGCGATATGGGAATTCATGCACGACGCACTCGACCGCATGTTCAAACAGACGGGACACGTCAACGCCTATTTCCCGCTATTCATCCCGAAGAGTTTTTTAAGCAAAGAGGCTTCGCACGTAGAAGGATTCGCCAAAGAATGCGCCGTCGTGACCCACAGCCGCCTGATGAGCAACCCGAACGGAAACGGCGTCATCGTTGACCCCGAATCGAAACTTGAAGAAGAACTGATCGTCCGCCCCACCTCGGAAACCATCATCTGGGACACATACAGAAACTGGATAAAGAGCTACCGCGACCTTCCAATCCTCGTGAACCAATGGGCCAACGTCGTCCGCTGGGAGATGAGAACCAGACTTTTCCTGCGCACCGCTGAATTTCTCTGGCAGGAAGGACACACCGCGCACGCCACAAAAGAAGAAGCCCTGACCGAAGCAAGAAAAATGCTTGAAGTCTATGCCGAATTTGCCGAAAAGCACATGGCACTCCCCGTCATCAAGGGAATAAAGTCGGCCAACGAGCGTTTCGCCGGAGCCGTCGAGACATTCTGCATTGAAGCGATGATGCAGGACGGAAAAGCACTTCAGGCAGGAACATCACACTTCCTTGGACAAAACTTCGCCAAGGCCTTCGACGTCAAATTCCTCAACAAGGAAAACAAACTCGACTACGTCTGGGCGACATCGTGGGGCGTCTCTACACGACTAATGGGTGCCCTCATTATGGCCCACAGCGACGACAACGGTCTCGTCCTTCCACCAAAAGTAGCTCCGATTGAAGTCGTTATCGTACCTATTTACAAGACCGACGACCAGAGACAAGCCGTCATCAACTATTGCGTCGAAATGAAGGAACGCCTTGAAAAGAAAGGCCTCCGCGTAAAATTCGACGACCGCGACACTCAGAAACCCGGATTCAAATTCGCCGAATGGGAAATGAAGGGCGTGCCAGTCCGCCTCGCCGCCGGCCCGCGCGATGTCGAAAACAAAACCGTTGAACTTGCACGCCGCGACACCATGGAAAAAATGGAGATTTCTGAAAACGGAATGGAAGAGAAAATAACGGCTTTGTTAGAAGAGATTCAGGAGAACATCTACCAGAAAGCCCTCAAATATCGTAAGGACAACACCGTTAGAGTCGATACTTGGGACGACTTCAAGAAAAACATCGAAAACGGTAAGTTCGTCTATGCACATTGGGACGGCACTACAGAAACCGAATTGAAAATCAAGGAGGAAACGAAAGCTACGCTGCGCTGCATTCCTCTTGACGACGATTTGGAAGACGGCATCGATGTCTATAGCGGCAAACCTTCAAAACGCCGCGTGATATTCGCAAAAGCCTATTAAGCCACAACATTTTAATGATTACAGAATCGCATTTTTGATAAAAAGAAAATGCGATTTTTTCATAAATTTGCAGAAACAAATTCCTATGTTTAAAGAAAAAGAACTTCCTTTATGGCGCGTCATCATTGAGAGACTTGCCGTTGCAATGGCTTTGCTCATATTGTCGAGATGGCTGCTATACCTGTTCAATACGTCGGTTTTCGTTTCAGGCGGAGGCAGACTTTTTCGCGCCCTTTTCTTCGGAATACGTTTCGATTGGTTCACATTAACAGTTTTCAACATTCCTTTTCTCGTACTCATCGGACTTCCTATTCCATTTAAATACAACAAGTTATATAAAAAAATCACAGATTTCATCTTCATATTCTGTAACGCACTTGCCATCGCGCTCAACCTCATCGACGTCATTTATTTTCGTTTCTTAGATAGGCGCATGACATCCGAATTATTGGAATTCATTCAGGGACGAAATGACGATCAGGGCGGGATGCTTCTAAATTTCGCTGCCGACTTCTGGTATATGATTCTCATTTTCTTTGTATTCCTTTTCCTACTTATTATTTTAACAAGAAAAACGAGATTGCAAAAAGTCGATAACACACTGAACGTCAAATGGTTTTCTATTCACACTCTCAGTTTCGGACTAATTTTCGGACTGAGTTACATTGGTGTAAGAGGCGGTGTTCAAACTGTTCCGATAAACATCATCGATGCCGCAAAATACGTTGAAATCCGTAATATGCCGCTCGTTCTCAACACACCGTTCACCATAATCAAAGGCGCATGTGAAGAATCTCTCGAAAGAATTGACTTTTTCACCGACAAAGAAGTTGACAGAATTTATCTTCCAATACATAAAAACCTTAAAATCAATCGTTTTGTTTCTTCAGAAGCCAATCTCGACAAACCTAACGTCATCATCATCATACTTGAGGGCATTGGTCAGGAAATGATAGGTTTTTACAACGACGAAATGAAGGTCAGTCTGACGCCGTTTATGGATTCTATTTTTCGTAACAGTTTAACATTCAACGGAATGGCAAACGGAAGACGTTCGATAGAAACGCTGCCGTCGGTATTGTGCGGCATTCCTTCCCTGATGAATAGAGACCTTCCGAGTTCGCGCTACTCCACCAATAAAGTCGATGGTTTGGGACTGAAGTTGCAGAAATACGGTTACGAAACGGCCTTTTTCCACGGAGGCAACAACGGCAGCATGAGTTTCGACGCGACATCGATGATGTGCGGTTTCCGCAAATACTACGGGCGTAACGAATACGCCGACGAAAAGGACTACGACGGCTGCTGGGGCATTTACGACGGGCCTTTTATGCAGTTTGCCGCTGAGACGGTCAAGACATACGAAAAGCATTTCGCCGCTGCTATTTACACGCTTTCTTCACATCATCCGTTCTCATTGCCTGATGGTTACGTCACACCGCTTGACGACAGTTTCACGCCTTTTGAAAAGACGGTGCGCTACACTGATGACGCGCTTCGTCAACTCTTCGACACGCTCAAAAAAGAAGAATGGTTCGACAACACCATTTTCGTCATCACCGCCGACCACGTCAGTCCTGAACACCGCTACGAAAGCTACAACACCACGCTTGGACGTTTTAAGGTGCCTATGGCCTTCTATTGTCCGTCGCTCATCACTCCGACGCGCTCCAACGAGATGTCACAACACACCGATATAGCATTATCACTCAGCGCTTTAATCTGTCCTAACGAAACAGTTTTCAGTTTTGGAAGAAATATTTTCGACAGCACAGAGACAGAATATTTCATCGGTTTTTATAACGAAAACTTCATCTATTATGATGGCGAAAAAACGATAACTATCGATGGCACGCAACTTACCGACACCATTGCCGGAGCCGTCATACAGCAATACACAAACAGAATGATTGACGACAAAATTACATATTAGTCTATTGATAATGAAAAAGATACGCTTCATAGTAAATCCAATTTCGGGACACCACAACAAGGAAAGATTTCCGGGTTTGGTGGAAAAATACATCGACAAGTCGCAATTTGAATACGAAATCGTGTTAACCGAACGCGGCGGGCACGCTACCGAACTTGCAAAAGAGGCAGTCAGCAAAGGCATCGACATCGTTGCTGCCGTTGGCGGAGACGGAACCATCAACGAGACGGCGCAGGCCCTCATCGGGACAGACACGACGTTTGTCATAGTACCTTTCGGCTCCGGGAACGGACTCGCGCGTCATCTTCATCTTCCGCTTGATGCGAAAAAGATAATCACGGAAGTCATTAACAAAGGTGAAACGATACGCATTGACACCTGCCGGCTCAATGAGAAGCCGTTTCTCAGCATAGCTGGAGCCGGGTTCGATGCCGCCATAGCCGACGGTTTTGCAAAAGACCCGCGCCGCGGATTCAGCACCTATTTCCGCGTCATCGTTGACAAATACTTCAAATACGAGCCCGACAAGATGCTCATCCGCCTTGATGACGGAGAAGCGATGGAGTGTGCACCGCTGTTCATCACGTTTGCCAACAGCAACCAATTCGGCTACAACGCTAAAATATCGCCCAAAGCTTCATTGACCGACGGACTCATCGACATCTGCATCTTCAACAAGCCGAAAATCATCAGCCTTCCCCGCCTCGGAACGCTTCTCATGACTGGACACATCGACTTGGCGAAAAAGACGCTCAAGATATTGAAAGCAAAAAAAGTAAGCGTCTCCCGCAAGGAAGACGCTGTCGTAAATATTGACGGTGAACCGATTATGACCGATAAAGACTTCACGATAGAAGTCATCCCGAGCAGTCTGAAACTAATGGTCAAACATTCACAATCTTACCGTTAAGGATCATTTTGGCAACTTTGTTAAATCCGTAATAATAAGGCAGGAAGTCGATGGAATTCATTGGTTTCGTGATGATTATGTTGGCAATTTTGCCTTTTGTTATGGAACCGAGTTCATGTGCGACATCCATAGCGTAGGCCGTATTGAGCGTCGTGGCGTTCAATGCTTCCTCCGGTGTAAGTTTATAGCGGATGCACGCGAGCGACATCACCATCTGCATATTGCCCGAAGGCGCGGTTCCCGGATTGAAGTCGGAAGCCATAGCCACCGGAAGACCAGCCTCAATCATCTCACGGGCCGGCGACAACGGCAGGTTGAGGAAAAAGGCACATCCCGGAAGGATCGTCGGCATCGTATCTGAATCTTTGAGGCACTCAATTTCAGCCTGTCCCATCTGCTCAAGATGGTCAACAGAGATAGCGTCGTATTTGACGCCGACCTGAACGCCGCCGGAGACAGCCATTTCGTTGGCGTGTATCTTGGGACGCATTCCGTACTTGATGCCGGCCATCAGGATGCGTTCCGTGTCTTCGCAAGTGAAAAAGCCCTTGTCGCAGAAGACATCGATGAAGTCGGCGAGTTCCTCCGCTGCAACAAGCGGAATCATTTCATTGATAACGAGATCAACATAATCCTGCTGATGTCCGCGATATTCCATCGGAATGCCGTGTGCACCAAGGAAATTGGCTTTCACCGTGACCGGCGAATTCTCGCGAATGCGACGAATTACGCGCAAAAGCTTCAGTTCGCTCTCCGTGGTGAGACCGTAGCCGCTCTTTATCTCGATGGCACCCGTTCCATGAGCAACCATATCGTTGATGCGTTCCATCGCGCTCTCGAAAAGTTCATCTTCGGACGCGGCAGCCGTCGCCTTGGCAGAGTTCAGAATACCACCGCCGCGCTTGGCAATATCTTCATAACTGAGGCCGCGAATCTTATCAACAAACTCAGTCTCACGCGAATTGGCATAAACGATGTGTGTGTGCGAATCACAAAAGGCCGGCATGACAAGGCCGTTCAGGGCATCAACGACTTTCTTCTCCGAAGCGAGATATTGCTTATATTCCGGAGAGTTCATCGAACCGTAATCGACAATTTTCCTGCCTTTGGTGAGAAGAAAAGCGTTGTCGATTTTACCCACTTCCGACATCTCGCGACCGCATTTTTTAACAACATCGCCCTCAACGATGCCATAAAGTGATTTTATATTGTTAATCAACATAATAAACGATATTTAAAAATTAATAATTTTTTCTCTTTGCTCTTTCTTTCGACTCCGCGAGAATCTGGACGGCGGCTTCATTCAGGCGACGTTCTTCTTCATTTTCAGGAGTTATCACGATGCCGTGCGGTTTTGATTTGTGGTTCTCGTCAAGGTATGAGAATGTCGCGAAACCGTCGGCGGCGACTTTTTCGGGCTCACGGCTGCGGTACATCTTTGTAAAAACCGTCAATGTGCTGCGTCCTGCTGCGACGACCTTGCTCTCGTAAGTGACGATGTCACCGGCGAAGATTGGAAAGTGCCAATCTATGCCGTGAAGCATCATCAGAACCGTATCCTTCGTATCAACATATTGTGCCACAGCGAAATACGAACTCTCAAGAAACCATTCGGCACAACGTCCGGCGAAAAAAGTCTGGTGGTGATTCAAATCGGCTAATTTGACTAATCTTTGTGAAAATGCTGACTTCATCTTTTTTAAATTTCCGCAAATTTACGCTTTTTCTCACTATCTTTGCAGCCTGAAATTTATAGAAGTCCACTAACGAAATGAAATACTTCCTTCTTCCTCTCGGATGTCAGATGAACCGCAGTGACACAGAGCGCGTCATCACGGTGTTGAACAACATGGGATGCGAGCCCACCGACGACGAAAACACTGCCGACATCATCGGAGTGATAGCTTGTTCAGTAAGGCAAAAAGGCATAGACAAAGTCTATAGCCGCATCCGCAAATGGAACACGATGAAGCGCAACCGCAACCTCATCACGTTCATCTCCGGATGTATGCTTCCCGCCGACCGCGTCAGATTCATCAGATTGTTCGACATCGTCTTCACAATGAACGAACTGCCCGAACTGCCCGATATGATTCGTCAGTACGGCGTCATGACAGCGTCGTCTTCACAAATCCCGACCGAGGAAGAAATCGTCAGACAGATAAACCCGTCCGCCAATATGGACCGTTTTTGGGCCATAAAGCCGCAACACATATCAAAATACGAGGCCTTCATCCCAATCCAAAACGGATGCAACAAGTTCTGCACATACTGCGCCGTACCTTATACGCGAGGCCGCGAAGTGTCAAGAAAATCAGACGAGATTCTGACCGAACTGCGTCAAGCCGTAGAAAAAGGATATAAATCAATAACATTACTCGGGCAGAACGTCAATTCTTACGGTCTTGACAAAAAAGGCGATGAGATGAATTTCGCGCAACTTCTGCGAACGATAGGCCGATACGGAGACGAATGTGGAAAAGAATTCTGGGTTTACTTCACCTCGCCACATCCACGCGATATGAACGACGAAGTGATTGAAGTCATATCGCAATACAGATGCTTGGCGAAACAGATTCACATCCCGATTCAGTCGGGAGACGACGACATGCTCCAAAGGATGAACCGCAAACACACGCTTGAAGATTACCGTCACATTATCAACAGCATACGCAGAATGCTTCCGACAGCGACAATCTTCACCGACATCATCGTAGGCTTCACCGGAGAGACTGAGGAGGAATTTGAAAACACACGTAAGGCGATGATAGAATTCAAATACAATATGGCCTACATCGCACAATACAGCGTGCGTCCGGGTGCAGTTGCATCGACTTGGGCCGACGACGTGCCTAAAGAGGAGAAAAGAAGACGCTACCACGTATTGTCACAAGAACTCGAAAAGCATTCGTACCTGTATAACAAGTCACTCATCGGGACAACACAGAAAGTTTTGGTCACCGGAGACGACCGAAAGGAAGGTTATCTGACAGGCCACACCGAAGGCAAAATCGTTATCCGCTTCAAAAGCAGCGACCATTCACTCGTGGGACAGATTGTAAACGTGGAAGTGACATCGGCGAGACCGCTTTCAATAGAAGGGAACCTCACAGAATGAAGATTTGCTTCAAGACATTAGGCTGCCGCGTAAATCTTTATGAGACAGATGCTTTGGCCTCTCGTTTTCATGAAGCGGGTTGGGACATATCGACAGAGGGCGATGCCGACGTTTATGTCGTCAACACATGCACCGTCACAAACATGAGCGACCAAAAAAGCCGACAGTTTCTGCACCAGATAAGGCGCAAACACGGAGACGCGCTCATCATTGCGACAGGCTGCATGGTCAATCACCGCAAACAGGAACTCATCGACTCCGGCATCGTCAACTACGTTGTTGATAATGAACATAAACACGCCATCTTCGACATCGTCACGAATCATTTTGCCGACGACATAACCGGCCTCGAAGACTATGACGCCGACCTTTTTGCCTACTCCCCCGCCTTCAACACCTTCCACACACGAAGCCTCGTCAAAATTCACGACGGATGCAACAATTTCTGCTCGTACTGCATCATCCCGATGGTGAGAGGCAGAGCCACAAGCCGCCCCGACACCGACATCTACCAAAACATCACGGGACTCGTCAGCCACGGCTTCAAGGAAATAGTCCTGACGGGAGTAAATATGGGACGATACAAATATAATAACATTGATTTTGAACAACTTATAAAAAACATCTTAAGTATTGACGGCGATTTCAGGGTAAGAATATCATCTATCGAGCCCGACAATTTCAGCGATGACTTCATCAGACTTTTCGACAACGAGAAACTCGCGCCGCACATGCACATCTGCCTGCAAAGTGGTTGTGACAGAACACTTTTCAACATGCGCCGACATTACGACACCGCCCAATTTAGGGAAATGTGCAAAAAAATCAGGGCGGCGGTTCCGCATTTTAACATAACGACAGATGTCATTGTCGGTTTTCCGCAAGAAAGCGACGACGACTTCAGGCAGAGCGCAGATTTCTGTAAAGAATTGGGATTCAGCCATATACACACTTTCAAGTATTCCAAAAGAAGTTTCACGAAAGCTGCGGTGATGGAAGGCCAGATTCCGGGAACGGTAAAGACAGAAAGAAGTGCTGTCATAAGGCAGATTTCGGCAGAAAACAAACAGAAATATTTCAGCCAAATGCTCGGAAGACCGCAGAGAATGCTCATCGAGCGCATTGACAGTGAAGGTTTTTCGCGCGGCTACGGCGAGAATTACATTCCTATAAGATTGAAACACAAAGGTTTGGAGAGAAATACCTTCGTTGATGTGATTTTAGACGGCATCATCGAAAAAGGCGACGACTCCGAGATGACCGGACATATTTAAAGTAACTTTCAGAAAAAAACGATGTCGTAAAACCACCGCCATACTTTTTTTCAAAAAAAATGCAGAATCAATAAAAAATTTCACTATCTTTGCAGCCTGAAAATTGTAAGAAAAAAAAATAATAAATATAAATATGGCAAACCATAAATCATCACTCAAAAGAATCCGTCAGTCTGAGGCGAGGCGTTTGCACAACCGCTTCTACGCCAGAGCAATGCGTTCTGCTGTGAAGGCGTTCAGAGGGCTGACAGTGAAGTCCGAAGCTGAGACAAAGCTTCCCGAAATGTATTCGTTAATCGACAAGACAGCAAGACGCGGCATCATCCACAAGAACAAGGCCGCCAACCTCAAGTCAAAGCTCACGCGTTTCACCGCGAAATTGGCTTAGTTGATTTTCAACATTTAAAAGAAAAGTCTTTCCAAAAAGGGAAGACTTTTTTTTGTATCTTCGCGGTGCCAAAAACACTTATACATGGGAACCTGTCAAAAGAAAATTTCAATAAAGAACTGGTCTGAAGACGATCGTCCGCGTGAAAAGATGATTGCAAAAGGACGAGAAAGCCTATCCGATGCCGAACTCATAGCGATTCTGATAAATTCCGGGAACAGCAGCGAGAGTGCGGTCGAGTTGTCGCGGCGCATCTTAGGCGATAAATCCAACCGCTTGACGGCACTGTCGAGAATGAGTATCAAAGAGATGACATCGTACAAAGGCATCGGAGCAGCCAAAGCGATAAGCATTGTCGCCGCCCTCGAACTCGGACGGAGGCTCAGGACGGAGACGTTTGAACAGAAAAGCATTCATGGCAGCGAAGACGCGTACGAACTGCTCATCAAACACATCTCCGACCTCACACACGAACAGTTTTGGATTCTCCTTCTTGACTCGGCCAACCACCACGTCAAATCTGAAAAGATCAGCGAGGGAGGCCTTGACAGCGCCGTCGTCGACACGCGGATAATTTTCGGGAAAGCCATAGAAAACAAGGCAGTAGCCATCATTCTCGGACACAACCATCCGTCGGGCAGCATCACGCCGAGCGAGAAAGACAAGAAACTCACCCACACCGTCATCAAGGCCGGGGAAATTTTAAACATAAAAATTTTAGACCATATCATCATTGGTAACAATAAATATTTTAGTTTTGCAGACGAAGGATTACTATAAAAATGGAAACGGATTAATATGAAGATAGTGACGATAATCGGGGCCCGCCCGCAGATAATAAAGGCGGCGGCACTAAGCAGGGCTGTCGGCAACAGCGGCAAAGACATTCATGAAGTCATCATCCACACAGGACAACATTATGATGAAAACATGTCGCGGGTTTTCTTCGACGAGCTGCAGATACCGCATCCCGACTACAATCTCAATGTCGGCTCCGGCACACACGGCGAGCAGACCGCGAAAATGATGGCAGGCATAGAGAAAATACTTTTCGATGAAAAACCCGACATGCTCGTCGTTTACGGCGACACCAACAGCACACTCGCCGGTGCCGTTGCTGCGGCGAAGGCACACATCCCTGTGGCACACATCGAAGCCGGACTACGCTCGTTCAACAAAAGCATGCCCGAAGAGATAAACAGGATCTGCTGCGACCACTGCTCCACCCTACTTTTTTCACCGACAAAGACCGGATTCGACAACCTCGTCAGGGAAGGATTTGTACAAAACACAAAAAAGCCGTTCACTATCGACAGGCCGGGAATCTACCACTGCGGCGACATCATGTACGATAACAGCCTGCATTTCGCCAAGATAGCCGAGCAAGAGTCAGACATCATCGAAAGCACAGGCATCAAGGGTAAAACGTTCACGTTATGCACAATACACCGCGACAACAACACTGACGACCCAACACGACTGAACAATATTTTCAATGCTTTGAATGAGATCTCAAAAAAGAACGACATCGTGCTTCCACTTCACCCGAGAACGAAGAAGATGATGGCAGAAAACCTTGACGCACAATTATTATCGCAGACGGAGAACAATAATCGAATTCACATTCTGCCGCCAGTCTCCTTCTTAGACATGATAATGCTCGAAAACAAGGCAAACCTCGTCCTCACCGACTCCGGAGGCGTGCAGAAAGAAGCATATTTCTTCAAAAAGCCGTGTGTGATAATGCGCCGAGAAACCGAATGGGTTGAAATCGTCGAAACGGGAGCCGCAGCACTTTGCGATGCTGACAAACAGACAATTATAGAAAAATTTCACTATTTTGAGAACAAGAAAGACATAAGTTTTCCGGCAATTTTCGGAGATGGGAAGGCGGCGGAATTCATCCTCGACGAACTCATCGACAACATCGAACGGGCGCGAATTTTATAAAGACAGATACATCATAAAAAAACTTTGCAGACAAGTACGATAATCTCATTTTTTTTCGTACCTTTGCAGCGCAAAAAATTTAAATTCATCTATTAAACAAACAAATTATGAATCAGTACGAAACCGTTTTCATTCTAACTCCCGTTTTGTCTGAGGAACAGACAAAGGAGACGGTGAAGAAATTCAGAGACATCGTCACAGCCAATGGTGCTGAGATGGTTTATGAAGACTTCTGGGGAATGCGCAAACTCGCCTACCCAATCCAAAAAATGTCGTCAGGCTTTTACCAGCTTTTCGAGTTCAAGGCCGAAGGTAACGTCATCGAGAACCTTGAGACCGAACTGAAGCGCGACGAGCGCGTCATTCGCTTCCTCACTGTGAAACTCGACAAACACGCCATCGCCTACAACGAGAAAAAACGCAGCAAAAAAGCTGAAGTTCAAGCTTAATGTTTAACCTGTTAATCTAAAAAAAATGGTACAGACAAATAACGACATCAAATATTTGACTCCTATAGCAGTCGATACGAAGAAGAAAAAATACTGCCGCTTCAAGAAAAGCCGCATAAAATACATTGATTATAAGGATGCCGACTTCCTTCTGAAGTTCGTCAACGAGCAAGGCAAGATTCTGCCTCGCCGTATCACCGGAACATCAACAAAGTATCAGAAAAAAGTTGCCCAGGCCATAAAGAGAGCCCGTCTTCTCGCCCTGATGCCGTTCCTTGCGGATAACATGAAGGCTGAGAATCCGAAATCAGACAATGTGAAAGCCGAAATGAAATAATTCAGAGGAGGATACAAAATGGAAATTATTCTTAAGCAAGACGTAGCCAATCTGGGTTACAAGAACGAAATAGTTAAGGTGAAACCGGGTTATGCCCGCAACTACCTCATCCCACAGGGTATGGCAATCCTCGCGACTGAATCAGCTCGCAAAATCGTCGCCGAAGAACTCAAGCAGCAGCAGCACAAACTTGAGAAAATCAGAAAAGAAGCCGAAGACCTTGCATCAGTTCTCAACGGACTCGAACTTCGCATTCCGGCCAAAGCTTCTGAAAACGGCAAGATTTTCGGTTCTGTCAACAACATTCAGATAGCCGATGCCATCAAAGCCGCCAAGAACATCGAAATCGACCGCAAACAGATTTCTTTCGCTGACGAAAGCATCAAAGAACTCGGCAAATACACTGCAAAAGTTCGTCTTCACAAAGACGTTACCGCCGAAATCAGTTTTGAAGTATTCGCAGAATAAGTTTAAAGAAACTTCACATATCTTAGCCCAAGGCTTCAACCTTGGGCTTTTTTGTCGGACAACTAATAAAAGCAAGGCTTTTCGATGACAAAAAACGAAATAAAAACCATACAGTCACTCAAACAAGCCAGAAACAGGCACGAACTCGGTCTGTTCGCTGTGGAAGGAACAAAACTCATTGAAGAACTGCTAACTTCTTCATTCATAGTGGAAAGCATCTTCGCAACAGAAGCGTGGATTGAAAAAAACGCACAATTTGCGACAACATTACGTTACGAAAATGTGAGTGGAAAGCAGATGGAACAGATGAGCGGAATGGTCACACCGCCCGGAATACTTGCCATCGCCCGCATACCACGATACGACATCATTCCGGAAGACGCAAAAAACAATATCATCATTGCACTTGACGGAATCAACGATCCCGGAAATCTCGGTACAATAATAAGAACTGCCGACTGGTTTGGAATAAAGAATATCGTCTGCAGTCACGACACGGCAGATTGCTGGCAACAAAAAACCATCCAATCAGCGATGGGTTCCATCTTTAGAACAAAAATCATTGATTGTGAATTGATTAGTTTTTTATCAAAAGTCAAAAGCCTGAACATACCGATTTTCGGTGCCTTGATGCAGGGTAAAAACATTTTCAGCAAGGAAACTCCTCAAAACGGAATCATTGTCATTGGAAGCGAATCACATGGAATAAAACAGGAGACACTGCCGTTTATCACCGATCCGATTCACATTCCACACATAAACGGAAGCAAAACAGAATCACTCAATGCTGCCGTAGCAGCCGCAATAATCATGGCTGAGTTCAGCAGGAAAAACATTTCATAGCATTAAGACGTTATCTTACAACAACTTCGTCGGAGTTCATCCTCTCCATATACGACTGTATTATCGCCTTCAACTCTTTAAGCAACTGTTCTTCTTCAGGAAGACGACCTTTTAAATTATCACGAAGCATCCAGTCGTTCTTGATATTGAAAAAACCCACGACGTTATTTCCGTCAAACTGAAGGAGATAGTCATTTTTGACAAACTGATAAATTCCGTTATTGTAATTCACAGCCCAAGTAGATGAATCCGGCGTATTCATCAAATCCTGTCCGAAAGCGATATAACTATTATCGTAGCCAAGGATATTCAAAACTGTCGGCATAATATCAATCTGCTGTGCAATGGCGTGTCGTCTGCACGGCGTCACCAGTTCTTTTGACGGGTCGTAAATTATCACCGGCGACCAGAATATGCCGAGGTCTGTCTGAAATTCAGGATGGTCTGACTGATTTGTATGGTCTGAAGTGAAAACGAATATTGTATTATCAAACCACGGATGTTTTTTCGCCGTGTCGAAAAACTTACGCAAAGCGTTGTCGGTATAACGAATGCACTTGTGAATAGGCAACCCTTCCTCTGGATAAATGTCTTTATATTCAGAAGGAACAGCATAAGGATGATGAGACGACGCAGTGAATATCGAAGTCACGAAAGGTTGTTGAAACTCACTCATTTTCAAGCAATAGAATTGGAAAAACGGCTCATCCCAAATTGCCCAAGTGCCATCGTAATCGTCATCTCCGTTAAAACGGCTGTCCTCATTGTATTCAGTACGTCCATAATATTCTTGGAATCCAGTGGCGCGTGCGAAAGCCTGAAATCCCATTGAGCCATTCTGCGCACCGTGGAAGAAAGCGGTGTGATAACCCTTTTTACCCAGTTCTCCGGCTATACCGCTTATGTCGTTTAACGAAGCCGGCGTAAGGAAAAACGGCTCTACAAACATCGGTATCGATGACAAGATCGAAGGCATTCCGTCAATACTTTTACGCCCGTTACAGAATGAATAATCAAAAGTAAGACTTTGATTTACAATCGAATCCATAAAAGGAGTATAACCTTTGTAGTTACTGCCTTCAAGATTTTCGTTGAGCGAGCCGATATATTCCCTGCCGAAACTTTCTATGATAAAGACGACGACATTTTTATTCTTAAACTCTTTATTTTCAGCTAATTGAATAACAGGAGAATATATTGAGTCCAACTCGTTTTTATCGAAATAATGGGGCGTGCTAAACGGTTTCTTGTTATACGTTCTAATCATGGAAAACGGCGTATTGAGTATCACGGACGCTTCTGCCGGTCTGTTGACATATTGATTCGCATTGCTGATGGTTATCGGGCGGACTGCCTCTGAGAAACCGCCACCACGCATACCGCAAACGGCAAGCAGCACCAACCCTACGAAAACTATTGTATGCGAGACGTAGTAAAACAATTTTAACCGCGTGTCGCCTTCCGATTTGACATAAAATCTAAACAGACAGAAAATCAAGGCGATACCGATAAGAACGATATACCAATGGTTTATAAATTCCACACCAAAGACGCTTACCAGATTATCCTCATTACTAAATTCTCGAAAAACTGTCACCGTCGTCCTTCGGCCAGAATATTGAAAATAAACACAATCGACGAGGTTGGCGATAATGCCGACGGAATTGCAGAAGACGAAAATGCCTTTGCATATTTTCTGATATACAATTCCCTCCTTATAATGAAGAGGTATCAGCATCATCACGATATAAAGCGCATTGGTGTAAACGATGCCGGATGAATCGAAGACGAGGGAACCGATTATCAAATCAGAGAGATCGTTTTTGAACAACGTCTCCGAATAAACCGACCAGTTTTCGGCTACAAACACGACTCTGCATAAAAAATATATCAAATACACCATGAATATATTGCAAATCAATGCAGCAGGTGTCGAAAGAGTATGTTTGCCGATTTTCATTTCAACAGCATTTTAATAAAATCACTCAAGGCGTTGCAGGGCGTCTAATGCCAACTGATAATTAGGTTCCGTTTGAAGAATCTTCAGATACGTATTCTTTGCTGCCGCGAAATTGCCCATCTGCTCAAGAGTTCTGCCCTTATTGTAAAACGCGTCAATAGTCGGCCTAATGTCGATAGAGTGGTCAAAGCAGTCGAGAGCCTTTTGATAATCAAACAGATAGACCAGATACACATAACCTTTGTTATAGTAGAAACGCGATTCTTGAGGGTAAATGGAAATAAGCGTATCATACAGGGCAATGGCTTCAAGAGGTTTGCCATTATCTTGAAGATACAGTGCGTAATCGTAGTAAGTAGAATGAACATCAGGAAAATTCGCGATTGCCTCTTTGAAGAAGTCATCAGCTATCGGGTTGCGCATTGCCGCGTTAATCTGTGCGATTTCAATGAGAGGATCATAGTAATTGTCATCCTGATTGCGCGACATCATAAAGTTGCTCAATGCGGATGCCGTATCGTTCTTGCTCAGATAAACCATACCGCGCATGAAGTAAGCTCGCGGGTTAAAGTTGTTTACGTCAAGAGCCTTATCTGCGTATGCTTTCGACAGTTGCATATTACCCTGAATGAAATAAAACTCAGACAGTTTCACCATCGGACGCACGTCGTATGGCGCTATATCCGAAGCCTTAGTCAGCGTGGCCAAGATATTGTCCTGATCGCCGAGAGCAAGATAAACATCTGCGAGAACGAGAAGTGCGTCAACGTTGTTACGGTCAAGGGAGAGAGCCTTGTTAATATCGTGAATCGCGTTACCGATCTGCTCATCCTGAAGGCACATCTGCGCACGCATGATATACAGAGACGCATTTGTCGAATCCGACGCTATCGAGTCTGACACAACCTGTATAGGAGTTCGGTTGTCTTCATATCCGATTCCGTCTCCGCCTGCACCGGCGTCTTTGGCGACTTCCCCACATCCCACAAAAAGCATCGCACAAACACAAAACAAAAGAAACCTATTCATAATCAAAGATCTTTGTCGGAGTTTTCCAACGCCGCCGTTATTTTTGCCTGAAGCTCGTCGCATAAATCGGGATTTTCTTCAAGCACTTTCTTCAAAGCATCGCGTCCCTGACTGAGTTTCGTGTCGTTGTAACTGAACCACGAACCGCTTTTCTTAATCACTTCAAACTCGACTCCGAGGTCGATAATCTCGCCTATTTTAGAGATTCCCTCACCATAAAGGATGTCGAATTCAGCCTTTTTGAACGGAGGCGCGACCTTGTTTTTCACGACTTTCACTTTGACGCGGTTTCCGAGCATCGTCTCGCCGTCCTTTATCTGGCTGACTTTTCTGATGTCTAAGCGCACCGAACTGTAGAATTTCAAGGCATTTCCGCCTGTCGTCGTCTCCGGGTTTCCGAACATGACGCCGATTTTCTCGCGCAGCTGGTTGATAAAGATGCAGACTGTGTTTGTTTTGCTAATTGTAGCCGTCAGTTTGCGCATTGCCTGCGACATCAGTCTTGCCTGAAGTCCCATCTTGCTGTCGCCCATCTCGCCTTCGATTTCGCTTTTCGGGGTGAGTGCGGCAACCGAGTCAACGACGATGATGTCAATCGCGCCGGAACGAATGAGGTTGTCGGCTATCTCCAAGGCCTGTTCGCCGTTATCAGGCTGTGAGACGAGGAGGTTTTCAATATCAACGCCAAGTTTTTTCGCGTAAAAGCGGTCAAAAGCGTGTTCGGCGTCGATGAAAGCCGCTATCCCGCCCTGTTTCTGCGCTTCTGCGACTGCATGAAGTGCCAGCGTTGTCTTTCCGGAACTCTCCGGTCCGTAAATTTCTATTATTCTTCCCTTAGGAAAGCCGCCTACGCCAAGGGCGTAGTCTAAACCGATGGAACCGGTAGGAATACACGCTATTTTTTCCTCGTTATGGTCGCCGAGACGCATAATGCTGCCTTTTCCAAACGTTTTTTCGATACTTCCAAGTGTAGCCGACAAGGCCTTTAATTTTTCCTGACGTATTCTTTCAACTTCGTCCATACTCTCGTTACTCATGATTATTCTTTATTAGTTTGACAAAATATTTTTTATGGATGACAAAGGTATTACATAATTTTCAAACGGAATGCCTTTTTTAACACTTTTTCACACTTTTTAAGTTTTTTTTAACATTTTTCTCGAACTCATCGCACAGAGACGAAAGTCCGCATTCGGAGCATTTGGGGTCACGGGCGGTGCAGACGTACCTTCCGTGAAGAAGCAGCCAATGGTGTGCCTTGGCAAGAATGTTTTCGGGGATATGCGCGACGAGCTGTTTCTCAGTCTCAAGCGGGGTTTTAGCATTATGAGTAAGTCCTAAGCGGGCCGAGACTCTAAAGACATGAGTATCAACAGGCATCGCCGGTTTATTGAAAGCCACTGCGACCACGACATTTGCCGTTTTCCGACCAACTCCGGGCAGAGTCTGAAGCATATCGACATCGTCAGGTACCACGCCGCCGAACCGCGCGACAAGCTCTTTCGCCATTCCCAAAAGATTCTTCGACTTGCTGTTCGGATACGAAATCGACTTTATATACTGATACACTTCCTCCTGCGTTGACGCTGCCAACGAAAACGCATCAGGAAAACGCCCGAAAAAGGCCGGAGTCGTAAGATTCACGCGTTTATCCGTACATTGGGCAGACAATATCACGGCGACAAGAAGCTGATACGCGTCCGCAAAAAACAACTCCGATTCAGCGACCGGCATCGTCTGCTCGAAATACGTTATACAATCATTATATTTACTCTGAATATCAGCCACTTCTATTTACTCATTCTTCCCACAAAGATAAGAAAAATACGTTAAGATTTTACAACACCGACACACATAAATTAAGATGTCTGTTTTGAACTTTATTCGTATCTTTGCGGAAGCAAAACCAAATATAGTTTTGTTTAAAACGACATCTTACGAAAACACTATGCTTTAGTATAAAATCATGAAAAAACATCTGACACTCATTCTGTTTCTGTTCACATTTTTATTTTCATACGGACAAAAGACAAGTCTTAGCGACATTTCTAAAGTAGAGTCGCCGAAAGGTTTTGCAGAATGGTGGGAGCATTATATTTTCGGAAACAGCGACTCCGCCTATATCGCGCTTCCCAAGGAAAGATTTATGATAAGTGCGAACCTGCTGCTTTCAGGCATCTACAACAAGACAATAAACAGGATTCCGATATTAGACGTAGATGTTGATTATGTGGCGAACTCCGGTTTGTGCTCTAAATGGAGTATCGGAGCCGCATTCAGAAATCTGAAGGTCAATTATTCGAGAAATATTTCCGGTACGTATGGCCGCGACTTCTCCATCGGCCTTTACGGAAAGATCGTCGGCGGCGAAGTACAATGGCAGTCGTACGAAAATGTCGCGACAACGATGCATGCAATCATTGCGGGTCACAACCTAACTATCGATTTTGATGAAAACAGCAGTTTAAACAACGTTAAAGTTGACAGGTTCCTCGTCAATCTGTATTATGTTGCAAACCACAAAAAATTCTCATACAATTCGGCTTTCGCGCAAGCCTTCATCCAAAAGAAGAGCTGCGGAAGCTTCATAGCCGGTCTGACTTACATCTACAACGAAATAATGGCTGACAATCTTGTGATTGACGCCATTTACGGAGGAGCAACTCCGATATATACGACACACGACATCGCCATCGGTGCCGGATACGCATACAACTTTGTGTCATCAAATAGACATTTCATGGCTCATATATCGGCCATGCCGCTCTTGAAATATACCATTAAAGCCAAAATAAAGAGAGAAAACGCCATCGACGAAAGCAGCCATTACGTCGAAATACTCAACGACGAAATAGACGCATTTAACAACAAACATTTCAACTTAAGGCCTTCGTGCATCGGCAGAGTCGCCTTACTATACACGGTGGGGCGATATGTCACCGGCGTTCAAGGCGTTTACAACTATTTCTGGTCGGGCGACGACAAAGGACTCGCCATTTCGACCAACACATGGCAGGCTCGCGCGTATTTTGGAGTAAGATTCTAAAAATCATATCTTTTTTGAAAACCGCCTTTCGTTTTTGCGTATCTTTGCAACCGCAATTTTACTTTTATGACTAAAAAACAGTTCTTAGATTCCTTTCTTGAAACAATAGCAGAATACGACAACATCGCCATCGTTTCGCACGTCAACCCTGACGGAGATGCCGTCGGCTCCACCCTTGCCTTCTGTTTCTTCCTCAAAAAATTAGGAAAAAACGTCAACGTGCTGCTACCCAACGCCTTCCCGTCATGCTTCAACTGGCTGCCGGGAGCCTCCGACATAATTCTTTACGACAAAAATGCGGCAACTGGATTGCAGGTGCTTTCAAATGCTGACCTCTTCTGCTTTTTAGACTTCAACACGCCGTCGCGCACCGGACTGATTCACAACGATTTATGTCATTTTACAAAAACACCTATCTTGCTCGTTGACCATCACAGAGACCCAGATTTATCAAAATTCAAGACATATCTGTGTGAAACGGAGACGTCGAGCACATCGGAATTAGTAGCAGAAATAATTCAATATCATGGGTTTGACAAATATTTAGACTTAGACATCGCGAAATGCCTTCTCGTCGGCATAATGACGGATACCGGCTCTTTTGCGCACTCTATTTTTCATCCGGAGACGTTCGACATCTGCTCAAAACTGATAATCCCCGGCATTGATTACACAGAAATTCATCACAACGTGTTTGACGCTTATTCTGAAAACAGAGTCCGGCTGCTCGGCTTTTCGCTCAGCAAGATGAAAGTCCTCCCGCAATATCACACTGCCTATATAGTACTATGCAGCGACGAACTCGAACGCTTTGATTATCAAGTTGGTGACACTGAAGGCGTTGTCAATTACCCATTGTCGATAAAAGAAGTGAATATGTCGGTACTCATCAAAGAACATCAAGGACAAATTCGCTTCTCGTTCCGCTCGAAAGGACAGTTTTCGGTTCACGAATTTGCAAAAGACAACTTCGGCGGAGGCGGTCATCATAACGCGGCAGGCGGCTCGTTAAACTGCTCTGTCGCACAAGCCGTCGATAAACTACTCGAAATCATTCCGGCATATAAAAACGACCTCGATTATTAAAGCAAGATGAATTTCTTTTTCAAAATATTGATTCTAAGCTTTATTCTAACAGCATTAACATCATGCGGCGATAATCAGGCCGAACAACAGCCGACTGCAGCCACTTCAACAGATAAAAGGGAAAGTCTTGATAAAGCAAACAGATATATCGTCAAAAAAGAGGCCGAACAAATTAGCGAGTATATTGAAAGACATAGACTTAACGTTCAAGAAACAGGCACGGGACTTCGTTATCAGATTCTGAAAAACGGCGACAGCACACCGATAAAGCGCGGCGACACAGTGATTTTTGAATACGAAACCAGATTTTTAAACGGAACACTCGTGTATTCTTCAAAAGAAAAAGGCCCGAAAACATTTGTCGTTGGACACGGCGGCGTTGAAAGCGGATTAGAAGAAGTTATGCCGTTTCTGCATAAAAACGACGTGGCCGTGGTCATCCTGCCCTCTCATTTAGCCTTCGGACTTCTCGGCGACGGCGACAAAATACCGCAAAAAGCTGCCATCGTGTATAAAATCATGGTGACAGAAGTATTAAGTGACAACAAATAATTTATTAACCATAAAATTAAAAAGATGAAAAAATTAACTTTATCAATTTTGGCTTTGGCTTCCGCCGCTGTAATGTTCTCATGCGGAAACAGTTTAGAGAAATCCGAAACAGGTCTGAAGTACCAGTTTTTTGAACAGAATCCTGACGGCAAAGCATTTGAAGAAAGTTTGATTGCAGAAGTCAAATTTGGCTGCAAAATCAACGACACCATGGTCATCATACCCGAAATCAACGATTATCTGCCATGCATTGCGCCTCTGTTTGACGGCGACGTTTTCGAAGGTCTCGCTATGATGCACGCCGGCGACTCCGCTGCATTCATCACCGACACGAAAAACACATTCGACAATTTCTTCCGCTCACCATTGCCTGAAAATGTCAGCGAGACAGACGTCCTCAGATTCGACATAAGAGTTGTCGATTTCATCACCGAAGAAGAATTCGATGCCCGCATGATTGAAAGACTGAAGGAGTTCTATCCGGAAGAAACAGAAAAAGCCGCAAACGAATTGTCGGAATACCTGAAAACCAATAATATCAACGTCGCTCCAACAGCTTCAGGCCTTTATGTTGATATTCACGAAGAAGGCAACGGCGAGACTCCAAGCAAAGGCGATATTGTGAAGGTTCACTATACCGGCAAACTGCTTAACGACACCATTTTCGACTCATCAATAGAACGCGGCGAACCTATTGAGATACCGATAGGCGTCGGCGCAGTCATCAAAGGCTGGGACGAAGGCATCATGATGCTGTCGAAAGGCTCAAAAGCTACTCTGTATATCCCATATTATTTAGGATATATGGACAGACCTGCTGGCATGATTACTCCATTCTCAAACCTCGTATTCGATGTCGAACTTATTGATTTTCATAGTGAAGAATCAGAAATAGAAGGGATGGAAATAGAAGACCTCGAAGAGGCGCAGCACGACTAAGAATAAACCATCCATCTGAATTAGTTTTAATAACTCAAAAAAGAACTTCGTTTGCCGAATGACAGACGAAGTTCCTTTTTTATTCATCGTACCGCGACTTTTTAATCAACAGACGGCTTTCTTTTGTTTTTCTTCAAAGCTTCGTTGATAATCCACTGAATCTGGCCGTTGACAGAACGGAACTCGTCAGCAGCCCATTTTTCAACCGCCTCCATCGTCTTTTCATCAAGACGCAGAACAAAATTCCTCGTATCTTTATCCTTTGCCATAAACAAAATCAATTGTTTTCTATAAGTTGACGATAAAGCTTATCTGTCTCTTCAGTAGTGTTACAATTCACAATATACAGATTATCAATAGTTTTAATCTGAATAAACGGCTTTTGCGCGGCGTTGTTGATGTAAAGAATACATTTACGTCCGTCCTCAAGTTTGAAATGTCCGAATTTAACCTTATTTATGGCTACCCCATTCGTCCTACGAGCTATATGTGGCAGTTTCTCAATAAGTTGCACCGACTTCATATCATCAATTGAAATGGTTGTACCATAACCGCCGGCATTTTCAACGACAAATTCATTATCCTTCACGGAAAAAGTTCCCTGATTAACGACAAACATCAAAGGTAACAAACTGATTATAAGACTTATTACCGTAACGGCGACAACGATGACTGCCATACGTCCCGTTTTATTATAGTCCATTTTGCTATCGATATTCGGATTCTCTTCATACTTAATAGTTTTCTTCATTTCGTCGTACAAAGCCATTGTTTCCTCGGAAGTCGCTCTGTTGATAAACCACGTTCCTTTTGTCGTGACAATCTTAATGAATGGAGCCTCTTTTTTGTTCATCACCGACAGACACACGGACTTTGCGCCCTTTATTGTGAAAAAGCCCTTTAATTTCTTTGTGCCGCTATATCCGTTAGTGCGTATTGTAAATTTCGGCAGTTCATCGACAAGCATAATTGAGCCGATGTTGCAGCTCAATATTTTCGCTCCATAAGCACCCTTTATCTGCAAACCGTCTTCATACACAAAGACATCCGGGATTCGCGCACACCATCTTACAAACGCTATGACAGATAAAACGACAGCTCCGATTATAACCAATTCCAAAGTCAACATATATCACCTTTTATAATATCATTTTGATATTACTTTAGCATCGCAAAGTTAGTAAAAAAACTTTATCGCGTGCAAAAAATTTATAATTTTTTAAATAAAAACTAATTTTTTAGTTATAAATTTAAAAATAAGTTATATATTTGCAGTGTTAATTATAAAAATACAATCATGAAAGAGTTGACAAAATCGGAAGAGCAGGTGATGCAGGTCATCTGGAAGATCGGGGAAGGATTCGCGAATGAGATAATGACGGCGTTTCCAGAGCCGAAACCGGCGTACAACACAGTCTTGACAATGGTGAGGATACTTGAAAAGAAAGGCTTTGTCGGACACGAGACTTTCTGCAAGGCAAATCGCTATAAAGCACTGATTGACAAGGAAGAATACTCACAAAACTTCGTTGACAGCATCGTAAAAAGATACTTCAACAACTCGTACCTCGATCTCGTCTCGGCCTTTGCTAAAAAGGAAAACTTTTCAATAAAAGAATTGGAAGAGCTCAAAAAAATCATCAGAGAAATTGATAATAAGCAACTTTAACTGACCATCGAAAAAATCAACAAGTCAAATTGTCAAAAACTTTAAATTTCATCTCTCATGGAAGCGACAATATCATTCCTCATAAACAAAGTGTTTGTTGTAGGCATTGCGACATGCGTCCTTTTTGCAACATACAAAGCGGCGTTCCGAAACAGCAACAACTTCAACGCGATGCGTTTTTTCCTTCTCGGAAGCCTTGCTTTCGCCTTTGCCATGCCGTTTTTGAAAATCAGCATCAACAGCAAGGCGATTCCGGATATAACTGTAACAGAAAATATATTCAATTTCTTCATTAAAGAAGTGATAATCAACAATAATGATGCAACGACAGTGCTTGAAGAAAACACAAACATTTGGGAAATAATAAGCATTATTTATTGGATCGGAGTGTTGATTTTTTCCATCGCTCTCGTCATCAAACTGTTGAAAATATTCATTCTCATAGCCAAATCGGAAAGAAAAAGAGACGGCAGATATGTCATCGTCCACACCCACGATAATCACATCAGTTTTTCGTTTCTAAACTTCATTTTCCTTCCCGAAGGCAATGTAGACAGTTCTATACTGAAACATGAGAAAAGCCACATCGACCACCGTCATTCGCTCGATGTGCTTATCATTGAAATACTTACGGTTATTCAATGGTTCAATCCCGTGATGCGCCTTTACAAACACGAATTGCAAAGCATTCACGAATATACCGCCGACCGTGATGTCATTAAAAGCGGCAACATCTCTACGACAGGCTATATGACGCTGATTTTGCAGCAGTGCACGGCTGAAGACATCAGCTCCATTGGCAATAGTTTCAGTTTTTTATTAACAAAAAAAAGAATTAAAATGATGACACGAAAAAACAAGTCAAAAGGCACAGCGTGGCGCATTCTTGTTGCGCTGCCAATTGCCGCCCTGCTACTCGCTGCTAATTCTAAGACATTGGCAGAACAGAGTAAACCGATGACAAACAATGTCGCCTATAGTTTCAGCGACGTTTGCCACTACATTGAACAAACGACAGCGTTTGTTAAAAATGTCAACGACAGCGTTAAGGTTTCCGAAAAAATGCCAGCATTTCCTGGAGGTACGACTGGTGTAGCAGAATTCTTCTCCAAGAACATAAATTATCCTCAGGACGCAATAGAAAAAGGCATTGAAGGCGTAGTTTTCGTTACTTTCGTAGTCGAAAAAGACGGGAAAATTTCAGATGTAAAAATTTCGAAAGGCCTTTGCAAGAGTTGCGATGAAGAGGCGATGCGCGTCGTGCGGCTAATGCCGAAATGGGAACCAGGAATGAAAAACGGCGAGACTGTCAGAGTCAACTACGCACTTCCAATAAGGTTTAAATTACCAAATACCGACAATGCTTCACAAAAACAACGTTAAATCAAAACAAACTGCAATTTTGTAACAAACTGATTAACAAAATATTGCAAATCAAACAAACGAGGCGGTTACAATAACTGCCTCGTTTTTAGTACTCAAAAAGTCATATCGTTCAAATTCGTCATCTATCCCTTATTATTAAGAACTTTAAACGTGTCGTCATCATAAACGACTATTATCTTTGAAATCCGAGCGGCTTTTGCGGCAAGGGCACCGAAATCTGCAATCTGCACCGAATCACGAACATCACCCGCCACGCCTTGATTCACATCTATCGGAGTCGTTATCGACTGATTTACAGTCATATTATTATTTTTAACTTCTGATTTATTTTCCTTTTCGGCACTTGGAAACAGCTCCGGATTGGGATTATTTATCGTGATGGGCTTCTTTCCGAGAATTATCCAGTCAAAACTGTATTCGGGGAAGACCTCTTTCAACTTTACGAGAAACTCGAAACTCGGTTTGTTTCGTCCCGACAACAGATGAGAAACATTTGCCGGCTGTATCTGCATTTTTTCGGCAAACTGCGAGGCTGTCAGATTTTGCGCCCTGATGATATGAGAAAGTCTTTCCTTTAAATCCATATTTTTTATGTTGATTAGTTGATTGATTTCTTCATTTCCGACATTGTTAGAGTTTACAAATGTAAAAAATAAAACCATACAAAAAACAAAAAACTGTATTTTACTTTTGTAAAATCGCGATAATACAAGGCCATCTTTAACAATATCTGAATTAAGTACATTATTTATCTTGATAATAAATAAATTATAAACACAAGCATCCTGTGTCAAATAATTTGATTTTTAACATTATTTTTTTAAGTAATAATTTAATTACATTGTTAAAAAACATTAAGAACAAGCAACTTACAACGAAAGTATTAAAAACAGCTTAGTTTTTACATAAATACAAAACCAAGCCTTGGCAGAATATATTTTACAATAGTTAATTATTTGTCGTAATAATATGATTGTCAATTTATAAACAATTATATGTTTTTACTTTTGTAAAAACAAGAATTTTAACAGCACACACTGATTTCACAAACATTAAAATCGATTTTAAGACACTTTCGGTTGCTGTTCGACCGATTTTATATCAATTATACCGAGTGTCTCAAATTGGCTTAAAACGCGTCTGAGACCCGTTTTTCGCACAGCACCTCCCCACCATCTCACGCATTTTTTACAAAGCGACAGACACTACAACAAGTCTTCAGCAAATAACATCGATAATTTTTATCGACCATAGTATTTATAAAAGAAAATACACTATCTTTGCGGCAAGATAAAACACCATTTATCATTGACAATAATCAAACCTTATCTTCGAAAGTTTGGCGATTTTTGGGATATATGCAGGGTTTGGTGATTGTCCGCGCTTTCAGCGCGGACTTGATTACTCTTCGGCATATAAGGCACGCCAAACGCCTCGAAATCGGGATTTTTCAAGTTTCGCGCTTTTTTTATTTTCTCGCCACACCTACTGTCGTGTAATACCCTGAATTACAACACAAAAAGTCGGGAGGTGCTTTATACAAAACACCTCCCGACTTAATCTTAATCTAATATGCGAACCGATTATTTCTCTTTCTTGTGAAGAACGTCTTTAATTCTGGCTTTCTTACCACGGAGATCTCTGAGATAATAGATTCTGGCTCTTCTCACAGAACCTTCCTTCACTCTCTCAATGCTCTCAATCATCGGGTCTGAAATCGGGAAAATTCTCTCAACACCAATATTGTTCGATATTTTCCTGACAGTGAATGTGGCATGAGTACTGTCACTGGCACGTTGAATAACAACGCCTTGGAATCTCTGAAGACGTTCCTTACTGCCTTCAACGATTTTATAAGTGACTGTAATCGTATCACCAGCCTTAAACTGCGGAAAATCTTTCACTTTGACTTGATCTTCAACAAATTGAATTAACGCGTTTTTCATCTCTATTTCTATTTATTTGTTCTTATCTACTACAAAAAGCGGTGCAAAGGTACGAAAAAAAACGATACAATTTACACATTCTCATTTTTTTTGAAAATTTCGTACATTTCCGGACGGCGTTCCTTCGTCCTCGCCAACGCCTGCTCATATTTCCATTCGTTTATAAGCCTGTCGTTTCCCGATATAAGCACATCAGGGACTTGCCATCCCTTGTAGTTTCGCGGCCTTGTATATACAGGCGGCGACACCAAACCGTCCTGAAACGAATCCGATAAAGCCGATGTCTCATCACCAAGCGCACCAGGAATCAACCTGACGAGGCTGTCAACCAAAACCGCCGCACCTAATTCGCCACCCGACAACACGTAATCCCCTATTGATATTTCTTTAGTTATCAAATATTTACGTATCCTTTCGTCAATGCCTTTATAGTGCCCGCACAAAACAATGATATTATTCAGCATCGACATCGTATTGGCCATAGACTGATTCAAAAGCTCGCCATCGGGACTCATATAAATAACCTCGTCATATTCCCGCTCAGATTTCAATTTGGATATACAGTTATCGACCGGCTCGACCATCATAACCATTCCCGCACCCGCAGCAAAAGGATAATCGTCAACACGCTTATGCCTGTCCGTAGAATAATCACGCAGATTGTGAGTATGAATATCCACAATTTTCTTCTCAACAGCCCTCTTTATTATTGATTCTGTGAAAGGTCCGACAAACATTTCCGGAAATATCGTTATAATGTCTATACGCATATCTTTTCTTTTGAAGGTGCAAAGATAGTCATTTTGAAAAAAAAATCAATTTTTTCAAAAAAAAACTATTGCACATATCAAAAAAAAGCGTACCTTTGCAGCGTTTTAGAAGCCCAGGTGGTGAAATTGGTAGACACGCCACTTTGAGGGGGTGGTGACGATTGCGTCGTGCAAGTTCGACTCTTGTCCTGGGCACTAAAAAGAGCAATTGAGACCCGCCCATGTGGTGAAATTGGTAAACACGCTACATTCAGGGTGTAGTGAGCTTAAGCTCTTGGAAGTTCGAGTCTTCTCATGGGCACAAAAACAGCATTTTGGCTGTTTTTTTTGTTTTTATACACACAAAAACATAGACAGACTCAAAATTAATCAAAGAGCCTGTCTATATCAAACTACAACGAAATGCCGCAGAGATGATAAAGCACCCTCGCTCCGACATTGCCGTCCCATTCATCATCTTCACCCGGAGAAACCTCGCAAAGATCAAAACCGACGATTTTTCTGCCACTTTCCCTTACCATATTCAACAAATACATAAGTTCCTCATATTCAAGCCCTCCAGGAACTGGCGTACCTGTATTTGGGCATAATTTCGGATCCAAACCGTCAATATCAACCGATATATACACCTTTTCTGGAAGTTTGTCAATTATGTCTGTCACAACATCCTTCCACGACTCACCCTCATACATCCTGCGTCTGCAATCACGGTCGTAAAAAACCGTTATACGCCCATTGCTGTCGTTTATAAGTTGTTTTTCCTGATGACAATAATCGCGTATTCCCACCTGAACGAGCTTCTTAACCGACTTATACTGCATTGTATTGAAGAAAATCGAGGCATGTGAATACCTAAATCCCTCAAAACTCTCCCTTAAATCACTGTGGGCATCGATATGTAGAATGCCGTAGTTCTCGTTTTTCGCATTCAAAACCTGATGATACGGCAAAGGAACGCTGTGGTCGCCTCCGACAAGTCCGACAACCTTATCCTTTGATTTCCAATACTCTATTCTTTCACGCAGCCATGCGAACATTTTCTCGAACCCAGCCTCTATCTGCTGATATTTCGCATTATATTCGATGATATTGTCTTCTATCTCATTGTTTTCTATTGCTTCTATGATTTCTTCGCTTATGGGTGACAACTTGCCGTGAAGTTCGCGCAATTCCTTTGGAAATTCATCCATAAAGATGCCGTGCTGCCACAAATCGGGATAATCGTGATGGCACAAATCGACCTGCATAGAGCCGTCGAAAACAGCCTTCGGCCCGTCCACCGTGCCACGATTGTAAGATGTCGTAAGCTCCCATTCCACTGGTATTATGATTATTTCGGCTTCTTCAGATGTACATGGCAGGCCATAAATACCGGAACCGGCCATAGCAGCCGCATTGGGGTCAAAAAAAACACTCATCGTCAATATATTTATTCGTTATTATCTTAAAACAAAGGCAAGCCCGAATGGACCTGCCTTTGCTAATAATCTTATCATCTGTCGTTATTTTGCAACTGCGACTCGTTTGGTTGTTTCAACACCGTTGGCATTGATACGGACAAGATACAGTCCCTGACCGAACACGCTCATATCCAATGAGACTTGGTCTGTATTGACTTTCGCGTCGTAAATCTTCTGTCCGACGAGGTTGAACACCGATATACTGCTTATATTTTCAGCCTTGATATTGATAATTCCGTTAGTCGGGTTGGGATAGATAGCGACCACATTTTCAGCAACTTCTTCAACATCCAACGGTCCGAAAACAACGTAGAACCTCTGATCGTTGTCTGATGACTGTGCCGGTGCGGAATAGCATTCTATATCACGATAATAAGCAACGACTCTGTAGAAGTAGTTGACGCCTTCTTCAAGACCTGAGTTGTCGGTATAGTTTGTCGTTGACGGACCGGCCTGTTTGACGAGGTTCCATTCTCCGCTTTCACCAGTACGTTTGTAAATCATATATCCGGTAAGTCCAGTACTCGGATTCGGCTTAGTCCAGATAAGTTTTGGTTTGCCGGCCGATGTAATTTCGTAGTGAAGGTTGGTCGCAGGATTGCAGTTGTCACCGATCGTGGCGCATGACTCGTTTGAAGGATCTGATTCACCGCCGTCGCCAAGAACCCTGATCTCATAGCAGTGTCCGCCAATTCCGGGGTTTTCATCAACAAAAGTCGTTTCCTGAACGATGTGATAGAGGGCACCATCGCGATAGATATTGTAACCCAATCCCTTGTCGGTAACGCCATCCCATGTAAGGCTGATATTGTCACTGCCAGCTGTAGCGTAAAGATTTCTCGGGGCTTCCATTGTGATGCCGCTATTGCAGTCGTTGTTCACTCTGAAGAAGGTTCCGGGAGTCATCTCCGTCGTTGTGCCTGAATATGTGTAAATTGAATTACCGGAAGCATCTTTTATCACAAACGATATTGTAAGAGCATTGGTATTTGTCGGGGCACTCCAAGCGAAAGAACCGTTGCCAAGAGGCATTTCGAAGTCTTTTGTTATTGTACCTGATGATGTCGATGTGAACGAATTGATTTTCTTACCTGCTGAATTATAGACGTCAACAGATGCGCCGCCCCAGCCTGAGAATGTCTGAGCTGTTATGGCTATCTTCCATCCGCACGCAGGACCGTACATCACGTTATTCTTGTGCTGAATCATTCCGTGAACGTCATTCACAACAGCATAAGCCACATAGTCGTAGGCACCGTAGCAAGGAACGCTGTTGTCGTTGAACTGAATCTGTGCACCAGGTGTAGGATTGCTGACCTCTCCTATGATTTCGCCATTTCTTTCAAAGACGATCTTGTTGATTGAGGTAAGTGTTGCGCCGCTTCTCGACTTATTCGGAACGATACATGAGATAACACCTGAAAGTTCGGTTTCTCCGTTTGGAACAACATTAAGCATTGAAGGAGCAACAGCCATAGAAGCATGAATTTCTTGCGGCATGATGTACAAGATTGCGCCATCACTTGTATTGAAGTCTATATCAGTGACTTTGAAGAATCCGTCACCAGAACCACTCCAACCGAAGTTAAAACTGAACAAACCGTTATCGTCGTATCCGTCGCATACAAAAGCGTGTCCGCCACCATCTACCGGATCAGGATCTACGCCGTGATAATAAGCTGGCATGCCGCAGTCGAAATGGTCTCTCAGCATCTGTTCCCATTCTTCTGCACTATAACTGATTCTGTAACGGCTTTCGCAGTCGCCATATTTAAAATAGGTCTTAATCGCAGGAGGAACATCCTCGGAATAAGCACCGCTACCCTTCCAGCTATACATCATGTCTATTGCTACACCGCAATGCCACAGAAGTGTTCCGATAGCATTTATCTGCGTGGTTGAAGAACTTGACGAAATAGAATTCGGCATATTCGCCCAGTCGTATGTCGTAGCACCATAATCAACAGACTGTGTGGGATATCCCGAAGGGTGATAGCTGTATGAGCCTGTTCCCTGAGTTGGATGATCCCAGAACTTCATAACTTGTCCCATTGCTGTAGCGGCGCATCCGGCATAAACGTGGCCGCCGGGTCCCTGGTTGTCTGTAGGGCATTTGATGTTGTATGGATAATCCTGATTCCATTTTGTCTGAACAAGCGGTCCGACAGTTCTGCCGCCCTTGCCAGAACGGACTGCACCGTTTGACTCCACATTGGCCCATTCTAAAGCGACATCTGCCGCTGCCACTGCATTGGCGCGGATGGCTTTTTCAACAGATCTTCCATACGCGTCGAGGAAAAGTTTAGCCGGCGCGACATCAAGTGTGAATGCACTTGTCGTGGAATAAGCCAAAATAGGATGAACTGCGTCATCCGCTGCTACTACGACAAAGCCATTTTCTCCGACTGAGAATGCGTAGTACAAATCACCGGCATCCGAACTTGCCGTATAGACAAGTTCCATTGTTTCAGCGTCACTAAAATTGGCGCGGACGAATTTTTGTCCGACAACCTTAGCTCTCTCTTTGCTTACAGGTCCGGCAAAAGCCACACCTGCCGAAACAGTCAGAGCCAAGAATAATGTTAAAATTCTCTTCATCTTTTTTAGAATTTTAATGTGGGTTCTATAAACCTTCAATCTCACAGATAGCATAGAACCCATTAGTCTATCTGTAAGACGTGTTCTGTGTCAACAGCACCTGATAAAAAGTGCCGATTTTGATTTTCGGGTGTAAAGTTACGTTTTTTTATTCATAATTCTTCATTTTTTTACTTTTTTGTGAAAAAATCGCATTCATACCAATCAACACCGATTTTTGACGTAATTTTGCAGACATGGAACGAGACGTACTATATGACTTGCTTGTAAAATCTTTCGAATTTGTCCCAACAGACGGACAGTTGCGTGTCATGCGCCATTTATCGGCATTCATCTTATCCGACAAAACCAATCCCACATATCTGCTTCAGGGATACGCCGGAACGGGGAAAACGTCTCTCGTCAAGACACTCACGACGATTCTGCCGCAGATAGGAATGAATTTCATCCTTTTAGCACCCACCGGGCGTGCCGCGAAAGTTATGAGCGAATACACAAACGCCTCCGCCTCGACCATGCACCGCAAACTTTACCGTTTCGCGCCTTTTGCAGACGGATCTCTGCGTATGTCTCTCGCCGAAAACAAAAGTTCCAATACTATTTTCATAGTAGATGAATGCTCGATGATTTCTGAACAGAACGAATCCTCTGGTGGAAAATCTCTTTTAGACGACCTTATAAGTTTCGTTTTCAACGGAAAAAACTGCAAACTGCTGCTCATCGGCGATTCGGCGCAGTTACCTCCCGTCGGCCTCGACTTCAGTCCCGCTAACGACATTGCGACGCTCAAAAGATGTTTCAACCTCACGATCGCCTCTTTCTGTCTCACAGAAGTTCTTCGACAGTCAGCCGATTCAGGAATCCTTTTTAATGCGACACTTCTCAGGCAGAAAATCATCGAAGGCAACACGAAACCACCGTTTTTCTATATAAAATCATTCAAAGACATTGTAAAAGCCACGCCAGAGACATTCGAAGAGATGTTGTTTCAGTCTTTTGGAGAAAACAAAAACGACAGCATCATAATTTGTCGGTCTAACAAGCGTGCGAACATGTTCAACCAAGCCATTCGGAACACCATTCTTCAAGAAGAAGGCGAACTTTCGGCTGGAGACCGGCTCATGGTCGTCAAAAACAATTATTTTTGGACTGATAATCTCAAGCAAACTAATTTTATTGCCAACGGTGATATGATTGAAATTCTGAAGATCAACAAATTCGAAGAAATGTACGGATTTCATTTCGCCGATGTGGAAATCCGCCTGACCGACTACGACGACAGCGCTTCCCTTTCTGTAAAAATACTCATCGACACCCTCACGAGCGACAGCCCCGCACTTTCGCAAGAAGAATCTAAACGACTGTTCTCCAACATCGAAGAAGATTATTTGGACATCGGCGATTTCCGCGAAAGACGCAAAGCTATGAAGCAGAATCCGTGGTTTAACGCGTTGCAAGTGAAATTCGGCTATGCCCTGACCTGCCATAAGACGCAGGGCGGACAATGGGACACCGTCTATATCGATGCCCCTTTCAAGCCCGATGGAGAAGAGTTTGAACGCAACGACCTTCGCTGGCTTTATACCGCCGTCACAAGAGCATCAAAAAATGTCGTTCTTGTCAATTTCAATAATGAATTTTTCGCTTAAAAATCAAAATTTATAGAACACGCCTTGTGTAAAAAGATGATTTTTACTAACTTTGCGGCTCATTTTTGAAATTATTTTCGTATGAGTACAATCAATTACATTTATGCCCGCCAGATACTTGATTCTCGCGGAAATCCAACTGTTGAAGTCGATTTAAGTACCGATGACGGCGCTTTCGGACGTGCTGCTGTTCCTTCCGGAGCCTCAACAGGCGTTCACGAGGCGGTAGAACTTCGTGACGGCGACAAATCAAAATTCATGGGAAAAGGTGTTTTGAAGGCCGTTGCCAATGTGAATGACATCATCGCAAAAGAGCTCATCGGCATGGATGTTCTGAATCAAAACGAGATAGACCGCAAGCTCATCGAGATGGACGGTACGGCGAACAAGGGCAAGTTTGGTGCCAATGCTATCCTCGGGGTATCTCTCGCCGCAGCCAAAGCCGGAGCGCAAATTACGAGACAACCTCTCTACAGATACATCGGCGGTGTGAGTGCAAACACTCTTCCTGTTCCAATGATGAACATATTGAACGGAGGTTCACATGCCGACAACAGCATCGACTTTCAGGAGTTTATGATTATGCCCATGGGTGCTTCGTCATTCCATGAAGCAATAAGAATGGGTTCGGAGATCTTCCACAATCTTCAGAAAGTCCTTAAATCACAAGGTTATTCGACAAATGTCGGTGACGAAGGCGGTTTTGCTCCCAACCTTAAATCAAATGAAGAAGCCATTGAAGTCATTCTCGAAGCCATTGAAAAAGCCGGCTATCGTCCAGGTGAAGATGTCTTCATCGCCCTTGACCCCGCTTCATCAGAATACTTTATTCCTGAAGAGAACGTTTATCATCTCCACAAGTCGAGCGGTGAGAAACTCACGCCGGCCGAGATGGTTGATTATTGGAAGAATTGGGTCAAAAATTACCCGATATTCAGTATCGAAGACGGAATGGCTGAAGACGATTGGGATGGTTGGAAGATGATGACCGACACTCTCGGCGACAAAATACAGCTTGTTGGTGACGACTTATTCGTTACAAATGTCGAAAGACTGAAGATGGGTATTGAGAGGAAAGTCGCAAACTCCATACTCATCAAGGTGAATCAGATAGGATCGCTCAGCGAAACGATAGCCGCCGTCAACCTCGCATACCGTAATAAATATACCGCCGTCATGAGCCACCGTTCAGGTGAAACAGAAGACACTACAATTGCTGATTTGGCCGTCGCACTGAACACAGGTGAGATAAAAACCGGTTCGGCAAGCCGCACTGACCGCATCTGCAAGTATAACCAGTTGATGAGAATCGAGGAATTTCTCGGACAAGACGCATACTTCCCTGGGAAAGCACTTCTGAAAAGAAGTTAGAAGATAGAAGTTAGAAGGCTTACGATATTTACGTTTCCGTTATCATTAAGGTGGGTTCTATAGTTATAGATCCCACCTTAATGATATGCTATCTGTCTTTTATGAACAGCCTGACAATATCACCAATGATAAAGACAGGCGATGTCGCGCATATCATCCAAAGCCAGTCTGACCATGGAAGTGCTTCCACATTGAACATCGGGCCTGCGAAATTAACAATCACAAACTGCCCGACAAGGATAACAAACACCGACAACACGAAACCGCTTAACACATCTTTATCGAAAAGACGGCTCAAGCCGCTTCGTCCTGTACCAAAAGATTTGGCATTGAATATGTTCCAGAACTGGAAGAACACGAATATGGAGAAGATATAAGCCATCTCCCTGCGCGAAAGCGAGGTGTTCGTCATATCGAAATTAAAGAAATTACCGAAATAAGCCGCTAATGAGAAGTCATCAGACAAAGAGTTTATTTCTGCGTGCTTGAAATACTGGACGAGACCGAGCATCAATATCACGAAGGCGAGACCGATGCCGAAGATTCCCCACATCATTTTTTTAGTAACGATACTTGCTTTTTGGTCGCGCGGTTTCTCTTTCATGACATAACCCTCTGGAGGCAGTGATGAGAGCGCAAGTGATGCTAATGAGTCCATTATGATATTCACCCATAACATCTGTGTAACAGTCAGTATTGGTTCAGAATCAAGAAATGCGCCTAACATCACGACTATACAGGCTGCTACATTTATCGTCATCTGGAAAAGGATAAAACGCTGTATATTCAAATAAAGAGAACGTCCCCACATTACCGCACGGCCTATACTCTTGAACGAGTTGTCAAGAATTGTGATGTCGCTCGCCTCTTTTGCGACCGTTGTGCCGTCACCCATCGAAAGACCTACTTGAGCCTTCTTCAATGCTGGTGCATCGTTTGTTCCATCACCCGTAACAGCGACTACTTCACCCGAATCCTGAAGCAGTCTGACGAGACGTTCCTTATCCATCGGGCGTGCGCGTGACATAATCTTCAAGAGTTTAGCTCTGCGCAGTGCCTCATCATCGTCGAGAGCCTCAAAATCCTTTCCTGCGATATGCTGCACGTCTTTATCGTCGGTCGCGTTCCATAATCCAAGTTGTCGGCCAATCTCAATCGCGGTACCCGGCGTGTCGCCTGTCACGACTTTAATGGAAATACCGGCACTTATGCAGCTTGCGACTGCGTCCGCCACATCAGAACGCACAGGGTCAGCGATAGCCACGATGCCGAGCAAAATAAGGTTTTCTGCGACCAAATCATCTGTCTTCGGATCGAAAGACTGTTCATCAGGGTCGCCGGCCTTATACGCCAAAGCCAGGGTACGCATTGCCTGTCCCTGATATTTAAGCAGTTGTTCTTCAACAATTTTTATATATGGCTCTATCGCCATCACCCCGTTCTCGGTCATCACCTTGTCGCAGTGTTTCAGCACGATTTCCGGAGCGCCTTTAACGTAGAACATCGGTTTGTTAAAAGCCGGCGATTCCACAACGGTTGCCATAAACTTGTATTTCGTAGAAAATGGCACCTGCTGATATAGTTCTTTCACACTTTCACGGCAAGCCATAAAATCGAAACCTTGTTTATTGAGCCACAAGAGTATTGCGCCTTCTGTCGAGTTTCCTATGGTCTGTATCTTTTTAGGATTGGAAAAATCGAGGAATGCGGTCGTATTCAGAGCCATACTTTCGCTCAGAATCTTACTCACTTCGTCATCTCCAAGTTTTTTTTCGGGAAGACCATATATCGTCAAATCGTTGACGCTCATTTGATTCATCGTGAGTGTACCCGTCTTATCCGTACAAATGACTGTAGTTGCGCCCATAGTTTCGCATGCGTGCATCTTACGGACCAGATTATTGGTTTTCAGCATGCGTTTCATGCTTAGGGCCAGACTAAGCGTGACGCTCATCGGCAGGCCTTCAGGCACGGCGACGACTACAATTGTCACGGCAAGCATGAACGTATTTAGAAGGTATCTGACGAAATCGAGCCATTGAAAATCAGTCATCGGCGACGAGAAGTAAAAAGTCAAACGTACAATGACAATCAGCGACGCGATGATATAACTCAGTTTGGTAATTGTTTTGGCTAATTTTCCAAGTTGCTGGTCAAGAGGAGTCACTATGTCATTTTCTATTTGCGAACCGCGATACACTCTTCCCCATTCTGTATTATCGCCGACTTTATCGACGAGCATAACACCATGACCGTCAATCACTTTACTACCACGAAGGATTCTATTTGAAGGATAAGCCGAATCTTTTGAGAAATCGCGTTCGTCGGTTGTCTTCTTTGCCATCGGCTCTCCTGTAAGGTCTGATTCGTTGACTTGCAGTGCGAAAGACTCAAGCAAATCGCCGTCAGCGGGAATTTCGTCACCTGTTTCAATCACAACGACATCACCAACGACGACATCTTTTCTACTCAACATCGTGATATTGCCGTTACGCACGACCTTTACCTGTTCTTCATCGTTAACCTGATTAAGAATCTCGAATTTTTTATTTGCGCTGACTTCAAAAGCAAAACTCACACATGTTGCCAGCATAACGGCGACGAAGATTCCGAGTGGTTCAAACACCACGGTCCATGAATCTCCAGCGTAGAAATACTGATAAAACGACACTCCCAAGGAGAGAAGTAATGCAAAAAGAAGTATCTTAATTATCGGATCGCGGAATTTACGCAAAAACTGACGCCACAATGGTTCTTTCACTGGAGGAGTCAAGAGGTTGCAACCGTATTTTATCCTACTTTCCTCTACTTCACGCTCATTCAGGCCCCGATACTTCATAAATAAAACTTTTTACAATTTAATATAAATCCGACTACTTATCACCTTGCTGCCTGTACGGAACTTAACATCAACATAGTTGGTATCTTGGGCATAGCAATCAAAACAGTCATATTTAACGACGAAATCGTCACCATCCACAGTTGCCACAAACTGCGTGGCGCAATTCGCCTTAAAAGACGGCATTGTCTTTGTCGCTATTTTCTTTCCGTTGTACGAAAGATGAAAGCGCAGATGCTCCCTTGTATTTTCTACGACTTCAACACTTATATTATCAAATATTTTCCTAAACTTATTCGACAACACATTTATATCGTCTATTCGTTTATCTTCGTCTCCGACATCATTTTTCAGAAGTTTTAAGCCGTTCAATGCGTCTTCGACATCTTCTATTGAAGTTACGGAAGAATACATATTCTCAAAGTCTGAAAGTCGTTTGTCGTACGCGGCTTCCTGTGCATTATAAGCATCTACCAGCTGCTGTCTATCGAAATATGAAAACGGGTATCTAACATAGACGTTGTAATAGGATTCTTGTTTCTTTTTGTTGAAGTAGCATTCCCAATACATATCCGCATTTGCGAGTGAAACACCTTGAATAGCGGGCATTTTGGCGACTTTCAACTGAGTATTTTGCACATATTCTTGTGTCTGATAATCGTTATCTGTCCCCATAACCTCTGTAACAAGAACACTCTCCTCGCCTGAAACGGTTACGGCCACGCTTTTCGCTATTTCATTCAAAATATTGGAAAGGACATTCGCTTTAGCCTTCTCAAAATCAGGAACCCGAACAACTTGACAGATGATGTAATCAACTGAATTTCCGTCATTTATCCACGACGGTTTCTCTTTCGCACTCGTTTCCTTGAGTTTGAATTTTCCTTGAGCCAAAGTCACGAAAGGCATCAGCAAGGTCAATATTATCAAGATTTTTCTCATACTCTTCAACTTTTATTATTCAAAGTTTTTCATCCACGAAACATCCGGCGTGCCATTATCGTCAACATCTGGTGCATCATTGTATTCAGTCTCAGATGCGAGTATTTCGGCGGCTTTATTTCTTCCTATATTTATGACTTTTTTCAATTTCGAGTCGCGGGCTTTAATACTCCTAACGGCCTTCATAACGGCTTTATCTTCAACAGCTGCCGTTCCTTTCGCACTAAGTGTTTCCTGAGCGAGTATTGTTTTTTTCTCATTATCAAGAAAATATACCGTTACTTCGATTTGTGCTATATAGACAGCCGGCACCGTAGTACTTTTTTGAGTATCGACGACACTCACTTCGGAATACATCAAGAAGCGATTGTGGACATCGTATGAGTTCATTTCATTCAGCGAGACTGCCTGATTAAGATTGTTATATAAGGCAGATAAAGCTGTAGCGTCAATTGTCTCAGATACAGGTTCAAGAACTGTAAGCCTGATGTTTTGCTCATTCTGTCCAAAAACAGACGCCGATAAAAACAATGATGACAGAAGGGCAAATATCTTAAGTTTTTTCATTATTCCGTACCTCCAATTATCAAATCTACTCTACCGAGTCCGCGTTCGATTTTCACTGAATTAATTCCCATACCGCTTATATCTTTGACGAAGCCGTCGATAAAGCTCTCTGCCGTAAGTGCGATTGTAATTTCTTTTCCGAAAGATTTCTTTGTTTTTATGAGTGGTATTCTAACCTGCTCGAAATTCAGTTGGTTGGGCGAACTTGTTGTTCTCGTAAACATGCCGTTAACGGTATTTTCCGTCATCCACATCATTACAAAGTCGTTAAGAGAGCCAGTTTCACCTTCAAAAGAAACCTCGCTGTTAAAGTCGATGTCGGCATTCTCGGCGAGAGCCATTGTCACCGTTATCTTGCGGCCTCTCTGCTGCATATCAGTGAAGTAGCTCATAAGTTGACTGCAGAACGAATCCATATAGTTCAGGACGGCTTCTTCGAGAAGTACTGACACTGAAGCTGACGAAGACGGTTGTCCACCGCCGCTTTCATTGACAGGGTCTTCATTTGTGTAGGCATCTCTTCCTATCAGGATGAATTGAATATATCTCTGCGGGCCTCTCTGCATGATTGAGAAATCGAGGTCGATGATAAAATCCGGCATTGCGGTACGGCTGACAATGTCAAGAGCCGTCTCCTGCTTCACGGCGTTACCTTCGGCTGCCATCTGTATGACCTGATCCTGCTGCATTGTCTTAAGAGTCTGTTCCAACGATTTCAGTGGAAAGCCTCGTTGTGCCATTATCTTGCTCAATTCAGCAATAACGAGTCGCAAGTCGCTATCTTCGGTGAAAGCCTTTTGATAATCAGCATCAAAACGCATTCTACCGTCTATTTCCACATCTTTTCCAAAACCTCTTTTTTTAAGATACGAATCAGAAGGCACCACCATAAGTGTCGGTCGTGCTATACTGACGGCGACATCATTAAGTTTTTTCGCGAATCCCTTCTCCTCCATATATCCGCGCAGTTTGTCATACAAGACCTGTACAGTCACTGTGGCGACATATCCGCCTTTAACTTTTTCTAATGAGACTTTGGTAAAGCGGTTGATGTAGCGCATATAGACGCCTCCAGCGTGTTTTTTATCTTTCAGTTCAAAAAAAGTATTAAAAAACTCCTGATTGTCAGCAACGACTTCATCAGGTGCAGTACCAATGATAGCCGGAGTTTCGGCGGTAGAGCCTTGTGCTGAGAGACCGCCGAAGAGGCATGCTTCGATAGCGTTTCTCTTAGCAGTTTCAACCGCGTCTTTTTCCTTTGCCTTAGTTCCCAAGACGGTAATCTCCCTCATTCCGCTTTGGACGGGGCCTATCGACTTGACTTCATAATCTCCAATCCACTTGTAATCGTCTTTTTTCTGTGCCATTGAAAAAGACGAAAAGCCTACAGCTAAAACAAGCGGCAACACTTTAAGTAATGATTTCATAGTATAATTTTATTACGTTTTTTCGGAATGATATTTAAAAAAAATTGTGACAACAATCGTGCCATTTTACATCAAATATTTGGTCACATCAGCATTTGGTTCGACATCGACAGGTTCTTTTCCATATTGGAAAACAATCATTTTTTTGCCGCCTCTAAGCGTTATTTTGCCATTGTCAACCCAAAGAGCAGTGGCTTCGCGGAGTCCTGCAACTTTAATATGCTGATTTACTGCGAGATATTCATTAAGACGCACCTGACGGGTTTCGCCGCCGTGCTTAATCATCTTGTCGATTTCCGGGTGCGGATCGATATAGTGAGGATTGATTTGGAAAGGTACGAGGTTAAGGCATTCGAAACTTGCCGGTTGTATGATAGGCATATCGTTAGTTGTGCACAATGTCGGGCAGGCTATGTTAGAACCGGCACTCCATCCGATATATGGAGTTCCGTTTTTAACGGCGTTCCGCACGGCTTCCATCAGTCCGAACTTATGCATTTCGGCCACAAAATGAAATGTGTTACCGCCACCGCCGACTATGCAGTCAGCTTCACTGATCGTCTTTTTCTTGTCGGCGGCGGCATGAACTGAAACGAAATCATTAAGGCCGAGCTTTTCGGCGAAGACTTTTCTGACTTTTTCCGCATATTCGTCATAACTTTGCGGATAAGGCTTTCCGTTGATATTAACGCCTGCGAACGGCAAGAAAACGATTTTACTCTTTTCGTTAAGATTATTTTTTTCGGCAAACGATTCAAGTTGAGTCATCGCCCATGCGAGATAAGGCTCGCCATAATTTGTGGAATTGCTGATAAGTAACAGATTCATACGTTTTTATTTTTGAGAAACAAACATTTATCTTTTTTTGGTAAATAATGTCAAAATAACGACTATAAATGTAAATATTTCGAGACGTCCGATCAGCATAAGAATCGACATCGTCCATTTTGCCATCGGTGTAAGCGTGAAGAACGTCCCGTCAGGACCGAAGGCATTGACGCTCGGCCCCATATTGCTCAAGCTCGTTATTGCATTAAAAACGCTTTCATGGAGGGAACATCCGTCGATACAAAGCACGATAACTCCGACAATGAAAAGCACGATATAGAACAATATAAAGACGTGTACTCGCCAGATTGTAGGCAGATCGACTGCTTCTTGCGACATTTTAACGGTAAAGACGGCATTAGGATGCAGCACCCTTCTAAATTCGTTGCGGATGGCCTTAAGGCAGAGTATTTCGCGGATTATTTTGATTCCACCGCTGGTAGATCCGGCACAGGCTCCGCTTATCATCATCAGAAGTGTCGGCACAAGGAAGAGTCCGCCCCATGCGGAATAATTGAAGCACGAGCTTTGGAATCCCGAGGAAGTAAGCATTGAGACGACATGAAACAGCGAAGCGCGTACCGTGGCTTCCCAGCCATGAGGATAATCGTCTATATTGGTAAGAATAGTGTTTATTTTTGGGGCCACCAGAAACAATACCACGAATAAAACGGTCAGGGTGGTCACTATTCCGAAATACCAGCGTGTCTCTTCATTTTTCCAGAACTGTTTAAACTGTCCTGTAAAAAGGAAGAAGAAAGTCGAGAAATTAACTCCGGAAATCAGCATAAAGAAGACGCAGGCATATTCGAGATACTTAGAGTTCCAATATCCTATTGAAGCTTGGTGTGTGCTGAATCCGCCTGTAGCTATTGTCGTCAAGGCATGGCACACGGCGTCGAAAAGATTCATGGGGCCTGCCCAATAGCACAAGGCGCATGCTATGGTGAACACGATGTATATTGTCCAGAGGATACGCGCCGTATTCTTCATTTTCGGGAACAGTTTTTTCACGCCGAGGCCTGTAGCTTCTGCTGAAAAGAGCATCACTTTGTTGGAGTTGCTGTTGATAGCCGGAAGAATGGCGAGGAACAAGACGATGATACCGAGTCCGCCGAGCCATTGCAGCATGCTACGCCAGAGAAGGATACCGTGAGGCTGCCCATCGACATTAACCAACAATGTAGAACCTGTCGTGGTGAAGCCCGACATCGTCTCGAAGAAGGCATCGGTAACATTATCGAAAGTGCCATACATAAGAAAAGGCAGCATTCCGAAGACGGTAAAGAGAAGCCAAGTTCCGACCACGAGTTTAAACGAGTCGCGGTAGTCGAGAGTCACGATGCGTTCTGTGACTTTAGAACCGTTTTTACGTTTTTTGTCGCGCCACGAAGACAACAGTATAAAGCCTATTACGCCTGTTATCATTGCGGAAGACAGCAGTGCAGTAAAGTCGGTGTCGCCGCATTTGTTGTAAAAATAGAGCGAAACGACGGCAGCCGCGAACATAAACGCGGCTTCGCAGATGAGAAATATGCCGTATATTTTCGCTTTCATAGTGACGAAGTCGTTTTCGTCATTTCGCTATTGAAACCGTTTCAACCGAGATGCCGTTATCGGAGACGAGATGGAGGAAGTATATTCCGCCAACGAAATCGTCTATACTAACAGTCATCTTATCGCCTTCGGCTGCAAAAGCACCGATTTTTTGTCCGAGAGCGTTATATATCACTATCTCCTGCAAGCCGGCTGCTTCTACATTAAGGACAGACTTGGCCGGATTCGGATAAATACGGACGGCTTGTGCATCATTTTCATTGACATCGGTTACAGCAACTGTAACATAATCAGCCGACATATCGGAAGTCATTGCAAAATCTGATTCGCAGTAAGAGTTATATGCCGAAACCTTATAGCTATACGAACCGATGCCGATTTCGTCGAAATACTGTTTGTCGCCGGGGTTGGCTGTCGCTATTTCGGTATAAGGACCGGAAGGACTGTCGGCGCGGTAAATCTTCACGCTCGCCGGATTGTAATCGATATCCCAGGTTATCATTGCTCCGAATGCGTTATCGGAGGCGAAACCGGTTCCATTAAGGTCTGTAGGGGCTTCGCATCCGTGGCAATCGTTATCGTCGGTATATATGACACCTGCCGTCAAACCAGACGAGGCACCAGTATAGTTATATACCACTTCGTTATTGGAGTTTTTGACGATAATCGACATAGACTGAACAGCTGTTGTAGGAGCCGTCCATTTAAGGCGGATATTGCCTTCGGGGACTCTGACATTTTTAGAAACCGGTGTTGACGAAGTCATCGTCACAGATGCGATAACGACATCCTCAGAATTTATCATTTCCAACACGCCGTTGTTCCATCCCTGAAAATTCGTCGTTGTGGTGGTTATCTTCCAGTTGCAGGAGGGTCCGTAAATGGAGGTAGCCGTTGTTGTGCGGCCTCTCACGTTATTTGTATAGAAATATATCGAATATTCGTATATGCCGAAATCTTCAACCTCATCAACGAATGACATTGTCTCACCCGGAACGACATCTTCACTTGAAAACACCACAGCACCTTCCCTCAAAACGACGACTTTGTCGATAGACGTTAGTAGATCGCCGGAAACTGACATCGCAGGATTTTCCCAACTGACATTTGCTTTAAAAGAATACGCATTAAACGGAACGATGCTCAAAGTATTGATTGTCGGTGTCAGGGCCTCATAGATTGGTTTTGGGATAAAGTCAAATACACCTGTTTGATTATAACTGAAGTGATAACCTGTCACGGTTAAGGCGTCGATGGAGAAATATCCGTTAGACATTCCCGACCAGCCGAAATCGAAATAGAAGAAGTCGTTTTCGTTGTATCCGCAGCATATAAAGGAGTGTCCGCCGCTTCCGTTAGCTTCGCTTCCGCTGTAGGCAATCGGGAAGTTTTCGTCAAGAGTTTCCTTAAGCATTTTCTTCCATTCAGATGTTGAATAAATATCTCTGTCTCTGTATTCGGTAATACTTGCGTAAGAATAGTAATTTTTGACGGCATCGGGCATATAGAAAGAAGAAGTCCCGCTACCGTTGTAGTCATAATCCATATCGAGTGCCACTCCACAGTGGTACATCAATTTCGCGACTTCATCCACCTGATTTGTCGGGCTTCCGCTGTACAGATAGGCAGGCATATTGTCCCAATTATAAGTCGCTTCGCCGTAATTAACGGTCTGTGTGCCGTATTTATCATCGACGTAGCTGTGTGTACCGGTTCCAGTTGCAGGATAATTCCAATATTTCATGATTGCCGCCATCGAGACTGCTGCGCATCCTGCGTAAACATGGCCGCCTGGTCCCCATTGATCGGCAGGGCAGAACTTGTTAAACGGCCAATCCTGATTCCAATGTACGGTAAGGAACGGCTGAACTGACGACTTGTTATATTTTTTCATGACACCTTTTTTGAGGACATCATTCCATTCTTGTGCAATCTCTTCAGAAGCCGTGATTCCGTTAGCTGAAGCGAAACTAATCTGCGCAACATAGATGTCGATAAAGTCGCGAAGTCCGGCAGGTGCCGCATCTATATTGAAATTACCGTCTTCAGAGTAACCGAGGACTGGTCTTGCGCAATCGTCAGCTGAAACAAGGACGAACCCGTTCTTTGTATTAAAGACATAGACAGACGGAGTTTCGTTCGCATCGGAAAAAACGTATGCTAAAGTCAGATCCGACAAATCTCTTTCGGAAGAGATATTGGCCTTTACGTAATTCAATCCGATTTTTTTAGCCGTCTCAACATCAACGGGTGAAGCAAACATATCGCCAACAAAGAGCGACAACATCAAAATGAGTAAGAATCTTTTATTCATGTTCTAATATTTTATCTCGCAAATATAAATAATTTTTAGATAGATTTTCACCTTTGACAAGGATTTGTGCCTTTTCGTAAAACGGCAGTCTTTCGGCATAATGTTTTTCGACAAAGGCAATAAGTTCGTCAATATCTTTACCGTCAGTTATGGGTCTTTTATGTTTTGAATGGAAGATTCTGTCGGCGGCTGTTTTCGGGCTCACTTTGACAAACACCGTCACACCGTTATCGTTCATCCAGTCCATATTGTCGAAGAAACATGGTGTTCCGCCTCCTGTCGCGACCACGCAATTGTCGAAAGACGCTGTTTTTTTCAAAAGTTCTGATTCGATTTTGCGGAAAAGTTCTTCTCCATATTTTGCGAAGAAATCGGAGACGGTTATTTTGTACTGTTTTTCAAATGTTTCATCAAGGTCGATGAAATCGTATGACGAATCGCTCGCAAGTTTTTTTGCAAGAGTTGTTTTTCCTGACCCCATATATCCGACGAGATAGATTCGCATGGTAGAAGATAGAAGTTAGAAGTTAGAAGTTAGAAGTTAGAAGTTAGAATTAAATCTTTGATTTTGGGGACATAATGAATACCGTTTTCGCGGTAATATGCGTGAGATTGTGTCTCATCAATCTCGACGATTTGTATTTTTTCGATACTTTTTCCTATTGCGAGAATCAAGACGGGTTCGAGGTCGATATGTAGTTCCGTCATGATGTTTTTTTTATTGAAAGCACCGATACACAGGCCATTAAGTCCCATATCGACGGCTTTCAGGAGCATTGACTGTGCCGCGATACCGAGGTCAATATCGACCATTTTCGTTTCGACGGCGGTTGTACATATTATTATGAATGCTTCCGGTTCCGTTTCGGGGAAAGGCAGGTGAAGTTCCGGCAAGATCGCGCCCATTTTGATGTTTGCGTTGACGATGTCTGCCTCACGGCCTTTTGTAACGAGGCGGAATCGCAGCACCTGCTGGTTTTTCGCCGATGCTATTTTTTTGTTGACTGCCACGATACGTCGCAGCATGTCTTCATTAACGACGAATTTCTTATCATATCCGCGCGTACTGCGGTTTTTCGTCAAGAGTTCGTCAAGGCTGTGCCCGACACGTTTAACGACTTTCCGTGTTCCGTTTCCGAAGAACTCGTCAAATTTATTTTCGAGATAATTATCTGCCATTTTAATTTATTATAATGATATTCAATGTAGTTTGCTGTAAATGGTACTGTTTATTGCAACGACAGCGGGAATCATTTCCCGCTGTCTGTATTTCAAATAAATGTCTTCCGGTCTGATAACCTGCTTTATTTCCCCATTTTGGTGATAATATCGGGCAAAGAGCGAAGTGCAACCAATTCTTTCCATTTCTTTCTCACCTCGATAGCCGGAATGCCGAAATATGTCATGCCGGGTTCTGTATCCTTATCGACTGCCGAGAAGGCGAGAACCGTTGTACCTTCGGCGATGCGCAGGTCTTTATTGACGCCCGACATAGACCAGACGGAGACGTTATCGGCAAGTCGGGTGACGCCTCCTATTGCTGTGTGAGCACCAAGGAAGCAGTTCTTGCCAAGTTTCGCGTCGTGGCCGATTTGCACGTGATTATCCATTTTAGTACCCTTGCCGACTATGGTATCTGAAGTAACGCCGAGGTCGATAGCACAGAGGGCTCCTATTTCGACATCGTCTTCAATAACCACGCGACCGCAGGTTTCAAATTTGACGAATCCTTCGGGGCGGCGTTGGAAATAGCAGGCGTCTCCGCCAATTACACTGCCGCTTTGAATGATGACATTGTCACCGATTACCACGTGGTTGTTAATAGTGACGTTGGCGTGAATAATGCAGTTGCGGCCAATCTTCACGTGTTCGCCTACAAACGCACCAGGTTCAATCACAGTACCTTCGCCTATATCCTTCGTATTGACCATCTGTTTCGACGGCTCAAAGCGACGATAAGAAAGAATCAGTTTGTTGAACGCATCAAAAGGCTTATCATGAATAACAAGTGCCTTTCCCTCGGGACATTCGACTTTATCTGAGTTGATTATGACGACAGTGGCAGCCGAGTTCAAAGCCTTCTGATAGTATTTCGGGTGATCTACGAACGTTATATCCCCCGGTTCCACCTCATGAATCTCATTAAGTCCTGTTATCTCCGTATTAGGGTCGCCAACAGTCGCGGTAGCGCCAATAAACTTAGCGACAGCTTTGAGACTTGTGCTTGGTTCTATCCTCATAAAAACGATTTTTATTCTTTTACTCTTTCTGTATATTCGCCAGTGCGGGTATCGACTCTGATTTTATCGCCGGTATTGATGAAGAGCGGCACTCTGACCATTGTTCCTGTTTCGACGGTAGCTTCCTTCATAGCGTTGGTGGCTGTGTTACCCTTTTCACCTGGTTCTGTATAAGTGACGACGAGTTCGGTTTTAACAGGCATTTCGGCAAAGAGGACTGTTTCGGTTGAAGCATCAAAGACAATGTCGCAGACGTCGCTTTCCTTCATAAAGTCAACGCCTGTAATCAAATCCTTCATAATCGGAATCTGGTCGTAATTTTCCTGATTCATGAAGATGTAATCTTCGCCTTCTTTATAAAGGTACTGATAAGGGCGGTGTTCAACGCGGACATCTTCAATCGCGACACCTATGTCGAAGCGGCGTTCGAGTGTGCGGCCTGTCACGACATCTTTAAGTTTAGTACGCATGATAGTGTTTCCCTTACCAGGCTTCATGTGTTGAAAATCAACACAGAAATAGAGTTTTCCATCAAGACGGATGCAAGTTCCGATTTTAATGTCTTGCGATTTAATCATATCTTTTCTATTAAAATTTGTAACGTATTTTTTTTAACTCGCAAAAATACGAAATTTTCTTCACCTACCAAATATATTATTTGAATATTATATATTTTAAAATCGATGACGAAGCATATCTGTTAAGTTCGTTAACAAGTCGGGTACGTTTGTTGAACAGTTCGAAGCGCAAAGAATCGGAGTCGAGACGGACGTAAAGTCCGCCACCTCGCATCACAACATCGAGGGTATGAGATGCTATATATGAACCTACGACATCGGGCCATGCCTGGACAATCTTCATTTCTTCGACAAAGAGCGGGCCTCTGCTACGGCGGCAAAAATCATTTATCAAGTCGCCGACGGTATATTGATTATAATCTTTCAGGCTCATTGTCAATCTGTTTTAACTGTTCCGTTTTCCACTTCGAAGACGCGGTGTTCGACGTTTATGTCATTGAACAGCAAGTCTATTCTCGAGCGTTGTGTATCAGTGATGAAGACCTGTCCGAAATGGTCTTCTCCGACAAGACGAACCAATTGTTTCACTCTTTTCTCATCCAATTTATCGAAAATATCGTCAAGAAGAAGGATCGGTTTATAGCCTATTTTGTTATAGTTGAAATCGAATTGTGCAAGTTTGACTGCCACCACGAAAGACTTCTGTTGTCCTTGCGACCCTGTTTTTTTCACTGGAAAACCGTTGATATTAAAAATGAGGTCGTCCTTATGTATTCCCGACGTCGTATAAGTGCTGAACCTGTCCTTGTCGCGATTTTCATCCAAAAGCCGGCTCATATCCTTCTCATGCAGTTGTGATTCATAAACGATATTGACGATTTCGGCTGTTCCGGACACCATTTTGTAATATTTTTGAAACAATGGCACGAAGTCATTTATAAAGTCGCGTCTTTTTTCGTGAAGCCGAGAGGCAAGTGCCGCGAGTTGTTCATCCCAAACCGAGAGGCTGTCGTAGTCGTAAGTATGATTATCGTAGAAATATTTCAACAACGTATTTCGTTGAACAAGAGCCTTGTTGTACCTCAGGAGGCTGTCTAAGTAGGCACTGTCGAATTGTGATATAACTCCGTCGATGAATTTGCGGCGGAGTTCACTGCCTCCGTTTATCAGGTCGCTGTCGTATGGCGAAATCATCACGAGTGGAATCCTGCCGATATGGTCAGACAGTCGTTCACATTCTTTTTTATTGATTTTAAATATCTTACGACCTTCATCTTTCAAAGCGCAAGACACTACAAACTCGCCTTCGGTATCGCTCACGACATCACCGTGGATAGCGAAGAAGTCCTCTCCGTGCCGAATATTCTGTCTATCGACCGACGTGAAGCAGCTTTTGCAGAATGCGAGATAATATACAGCCTCAAGGACATTGGTTTTTCCGGCACCGTTAAGCCCGACGAAACAGTTGAGTTTATCGGAAAGTTCTATTTCGGCAGATGTATAGTTTTTGAAGTTATTTAAACCGAGTCTTCGCAGAAACATAATCATCTGTTTTTCGTAAAACGCTCAATGTTTGTCGTGATACTGAAGTAGTTAGGAGCTCCGACGTTGTGCATTTCCGCTCGTGAATAACTTATATCGAATTTGTAGATATGCACGCTGAGACCGTAGGAAAATCCGACCATGCCTTTTTTCTCCGGCGACTTCATATCCTGCCGGCGTTTATAATTGTAGCTTACACGCAGAGTGACGTTTTTGCCGATATATATTTCTCCGCCAAAAACGAGATGTCGCATCATTTTATCGCCAAATTTGGCGAGACCGGTTTTACTTTTTTTCTCTCCTGTAATCGGGTCTATCTCATTTTCCAAATCAAGAGGGTCGTCGTATGTAAGGTCCCATTTCTGTATGTCGTTGTATGTGATTATGAAACGGAACGGAACGTGTTCGAGGCGTTTTGATATGCTGGCCTGAAGATGAAAGGGAAGGTCTGCGCGTGGGCCGTCGTAGTTACCGTATAGTTCCATACCGATGTTCCTACCGGCGACAGACAGAGTCCATCCTTTCTGTGAATAATAAGTACCTGCTACATCGACGGCCAATGCGAAGGCGTTATAGTCTTCATACTGATTTCCGACGAATTTAACGTTTGCGCCTATGCTGAAATGCGGATTAAGCCTTCTTCCCCACCCTATGACGAAGTTATAATCGGCGGCGGAGAAAGTACCGCCTGTCGCAGCTCCGCTTTGGTCGGCGTAATCAAATTTGCCGTAGTTGTGATATTGGAGTGAGGCGGCGAAACTACCGATTTTATTAAAATGTCTGGCATACTGCACCATTCCGAAGTTAACATCGGTAAAATAATCCACGTATGCGAGCGACAACGCGTTGTGCATTGAAGAATCTATCAACGAAGGATTGAACAGTGCGAGTTGAATATCGCCGTCGGCGATTGACGTGATGGAGCCTCCGAGTGCTGCCACGCGCGGCGAATCGGTGATGTCGAGGAAGGAATATGTGCCGTTACGCTGCTGGCCTCTTGCTGAGAGAAAGGCCGCGAGCATCAAAACCGTTATGAGCACACACTTCTTTTCCATCGATTTACTTGTCAATAAGTCCGAGCCCCGTTTTCACTATTGTGCCGTCGTTCTGGAGACGTTTTGCGAGACGGTCCACGAGACCATTGACGAAGGCCTTGCTTTTCGGGGTGCTGAAATATTTCGAGAGTTCAATATATTCGTTTATAGTGACCTTTACAGGTATCTCGCTGAAAAGGATTAATTCGGTAAGAGCCATTTTGAGGATAAGCATATCCATGATGCAGATACGTTCCTTTTCCCATTTGTCGGTATTGTCGGCTATCAGTTGGGCGTATTCCTCATCATGTGCAACAACATCGCAGAAGAGTTTTCTAACAAACTGCTCGTCATCGTATTCATCCTTGTAAATCGACGGCATTTTGGTGTGTGAATCGAAGTTCTTCACGCTTAAACCGCTAAGCCATTTCAATATCAGGGCCGTAACGAGGTGATAATCTTCCACGAAGAAAATGCTTTTATCCTCATAAAAATCCTGCAGCACGACGCAATCGTCAAACATATTGTCAATCAAGGATATGACAAATTTCTTATCAACATCGAAAGTATCTTTTGCATTGTTGATATAAGCCTTATATTCCTCTGTGGCAATCATTTTTTCATAAAAGTCGAAAAAGATTTCCTGCTCATCATACCAATGAATCTTAAGCCTTTCGACTTCCCTTTTGAAATCAATATTTTCCTCTATCGCGATAAGGAGTCTGTTGTTATAGAATTTCAAACTCGGGTTGAGATCTTCTTCTGTGGGAAGATGTTTGTGCTGGTTGTCATAAATTCTTTTTTCGGTGAAATGGCGCATATCCACGAGGAAAGAAAGCTGCCAAATAAAAAGGTCGTGCAGTTTTTCGATACTCGTAAGGAGATGTTTCACGCCGACTTGGACGTTATTTTCTCCGGAAACGAGGTAAGCATAGACAGACTGCAAAACTTTCACCCTTAAATACCTTCTGTTAAGCATGGCCTAAAAAAAACTTTAATAAAATGAATTGCAAAGATAATAAAAAAACGATGTGAGTTCTATAAATTCTGAGTTCAAATCAATGTTTTTTGACGGCTTCCAAAAAGATATTCAAATCCGTCACGAGTTTGTAGTCTTGTGCGTATCTAACATCTATTTCATAAGCTGTTTTACTATCTATTTCATTGTTTTTCAGCAACACATCAGTTGTGAACACATGTTTTTTGAGTATAGGGAGTCGTGCATCGCAAGAGCAGAACCCGACCCATGTGCGTCTGCCGAGCAGCACTTTGATACCGTTTTTAAGCAACGAAACGGGTTTTTTCACGAACCATGCGGTCAAAGGCCATGAAAAGACGACGACGCAGGCAACTAACAAGTCAAACAGTCTCTTCCTCCGCTTATTCCTGACGGTTACAATTGTATTCACATCGACCGTATAAAGATCTCCCCTTGTGTTGATGGAATTGCTTCCGATGATGGACAATGTATCTTCGGGTGCTATTTTATAGTCAAGTCCGAGTTCCTGCCACGCCACCATTTTGTCTATGATGACGGCATTAGGGACATCTTTGGCGCAAAAAATCACCTCGTCTATCTTGTATATCGCGGCAATATCAGGCACTTGGCGCAGACACCCGACGTATCCTTCGGGCAGTTCGGCATCTTCATTCGGAAGGACGTTGCAGATGTAGTCGGGTTTGATAGCGGTACTTTCGAGGAGCATCGCGACACGTCTTGCCTCATCTGCGTTTCCAACAACGAGAAAACGGTGTTTAGAATGTTCGGGTTTATAGTTTGCGAATCCCGCAAGTCGTCCAATGCCGCGTGTCAACACAGATACAACGCACATCCATACCGTACCGAAAAGAATCAGGGCTCGGGAGAATCTCATCTCTTCAGGAAGAAGCGCGTATATAACGAGTATGACCAACATTCCCAAGACGTTGCCGATTATTGAAGGAACACTTCGATAAGGTCTGTCGTAGCTGCCGATAATGTATGATGAAAGCAGCCAAACAACAATATAAAGAGGTGTCACTATAGTGAAAAGCACTTGCGGATAGTTGCCGATGCCGCCATAAACCGAGAAATGTCCCCAAAGACCGCTTATGGCGACAAGCCCCGCGAAGCCGACCACTGCCTCTATCACAGGTTGTGCAACGCATGAGAGGAATCGGCTGAAGATGGCTGCTCCGGCCCTCAGATAAATCGCGGTATTGATGAGTAACGACAAAAACCACGCGCCGTCTTTTGCGAAATGCTTTTTCGCGAATATCTCCATCGCCTTGTAGAAAACGATGACATAGTTGACGCTTGTCTTTTTCGTGCTTTCGCCTTTGTAATGAATTATTCGTGTATCGTGGAAATAGTAGTTTTTATAGCCGGCAAGCGTGATGCGGTACGACATATCGATATCTTCACCGTACATGAAAAACGTTTCATCAAGGAGGCCGCTTTTATCAAGGGCCGCGCGACGCATAAGCATAAAGGCTCCGGCCAATACATCAACTTCGTTTGTCTCATTTTCATCGAGGAAGCCGAGATGATAACGTCCGAAGCGTTTTGACTTTGGGAATAGCTTCGACAGACCGAAAATCTTGTAGAATGCCGTCATCGGAGTCGGAAGTCCGCGTTTTGATTCCGGCAGGAAACAGCCTTTTCCGTCAACCATTTTCACGCCGAGTCCGCCGGCATCGGGATGAGAATCCATAAATGCAATCACTTTGACGAAGGTATCATCTTCGACGACGGTATCGGGATTGAGTAACAATACGTATTCTCCATCGGAGACGCGTATAGCCTGGTTGTTCGCGCGGCTGAACCCCACATTTTCCTTGTTGGCGATGACCTTCACTTCGGGAAATTTGGATGCGAGCATCTTGAGGGAGCCGTCAACAGAGTTGTTATCGACGACGAAGACTTCCCCATCGATACCGCGCATGGCACGCCGCACAGAGAGCAGGCACTGTTCGAGAAAATGCTCTACATTATAATTAACTATGACTACCGACAGTTTCATTTTTCAGAATTGATTTTTCTTTTCTCATTCATATCTGTTGCGATTATGAAGAGTGCATCGCTACTTGAGTTCAGAGCCGTTTCGACAGAATCTTGAATCACTCCGATGACAAAACCCACTGCAACGACCTGCATAGCTATATCATTACTTATGCCGAAGAGCGAGCATGCCATCGGTATAAGGAGCAAGGAACCGCCAGCCACGCCCGACACGCCACAAGCAGCCGCTGCAGCAAGAAGACTAAGGACAATAGCCTGTACAATACTCACTTCGATTCCAAGTGTATGGCAAGCGGCCATCGTCATGATCGTTATAGTCACGGCGGCACCATCCATATTGACGACGCTTCCAAGCGGCACGGCGACGGAATAAAAATCCTTATCAACTCCCATTTTTTCGCAAAGCCCGATATTGACAGGAATATTGGCAGCAGAACTTCTGGTAAAGAAAGCCGGTATGCCACTTTCCTTCAAGCATTTAAACAAAAGCGGATATGGATTCCCTTTTATTATCACGGCCACGATGATGGGATTCGTCACAAAGGCACTGAAAAACATACATCCAATAAGGAGAAGCAGCAGTTTTCCGTAGTCTCCGAAAACGGACATTCCGTTCTCATTGACTGTCGAAAAGACAAGTCCCATAATACCGAAAGGCGCGCATTCAATAATCCATTTGACACATTTGGACACGACATTTGCAAGATCATCCATCGCGGTAAGTATTGATGCAGAAGAGATTTTCTTTAGTCCGAAACCGAACATCGATGCCCAAAAAAGTATGCTAAGATAATTTGCTTCCGCCAAGGCTTTAAAGGGATTTTGCACTATACTGACGAGGATGTTTTGAAATAGCCCGCCGATATTGCTGTTCATCACGTCTCCGCCTGCCACATCCGTCAGTTTCAGCTTTAATGGGAATATCATGCTCGCGAACACGGCGACCAAAGCTGCAACGACCATCGTAAGCATATAACGCGCCACTAAAGTGCGGAAACTGCCGGAGAGCCTTCTGCCCTTCACATTGGAAACGGAAGCTGCAATAAGGACGAAGACTAATATCGGAGCGATGGCTTTCAACGCCCCTACAAAAAGTTTTCCAAGTACTGATATAAAGGCAGCCTCAGGAACGAATAATCCGAGTACTGCACCAACCACAAGTCCTATGAATATTCTCAGGACAAGTGACTGTCGCGCCCACCATCCGAAAACGTTTTTCAGCCTCATATCATTTTCTTCGCTTCCTCAAGAACGGTGTTGGCAAGGGCTTCAGCTTCAGCATCACTGCGGCCTTCAGAATAAACCCTTATGATTGGCTCGGTATTTGATTTTCTGAGATGCACCCATCCGTCGGCGAAATCGATCTTCACTCCGTCGATGGTCGTAACATTCTCATTCTTATATCTTTCAGCCATCTTAGCAAGTATCGCGTCAACATTCGTCGAAGGCGAAAGCTGAATCTTGTTCTTCGACATATAATAAAGCGGGAACATCTTTTTCAGTTCCGAGCAACGGCATTGTTTCTTAGCGAGATAAGTAAGGAATAGTCCGACTCCGACAAGCGCGTCACGACCGTAATGCAGTTCGGGATAGATGACGCCGCCGTTGCCTTCGCCGCCGATGACGGCATTGACCTTCTTCATCATTTCGACGACGTTGACCTCGCCCACGGCAGATGCCGAATATTCGCCTCCGGCAGCTACGGTAACATCACGCAGAGCACGTGTGGACGACAAGTTGGAAACAGTGTTGCCCTTCGTGTTTTCGAGCACATACGACGCAACTGTGACGAGCGTGTATTCCTCGCCATACATCTCACCTTTTTCATTTATGAATGCAAGACGATCAACATCAGGATCGACGACGATTCCGAGATCGGCATTAGCGTCTCTGACTTTGCGGCATGTATCCACAAGGTTGACCGCGAGAGGTTCCGGATTATGCGCAAACTCTCCCGTGACATTGCAGTTCAGTTCAATGATATCATCGATGCCGAGACTGCGCAGAAGTCGCGGAATAGCGATGCCGCCCGTCGAGTTAACGCCGTCAACAACGACTTTGAACTTGCTTTTTTTGATAAGTTCCTTATCGACGAGTGTAAGATTCTCAACCATTTGAATATGTCTATCAATCCAGCCGTCCTGCAAGGTGTAAGTACCGATCTCATCTATCGGCGAGAAGTCGAAATCGGCTTTGGCGGCCTTATCGAGAAGCCAGTGTCCATCTTCTGCGGAGATAAATTCGCCTTCGTTATTCAGAAGTTTGAGGGCGTTCCATTCTCTCGGGTTGTGGCTTGCTGTTATTATCACTCCGCCGTCAGCTTTGAGGCCGGTAACGGCGAGTTCGGTCGTAGGCGTGGTGCTCAGCCCTATGTCGATGACGTCGGCACCCATTGCCTGCAAATTTCCGCAGACAAGCTGGTTCACCATTGTTCCCGAGAGTCGTCCGTCACGTCCGACGACGATGCGCGGACGTTTCACTCCGTTACGGCGAATAAGGAGGATAAAAGCTGTTGTCAGATTGACGATGTCAACCGGTGTAAGTCCCGAATCCGGTTTTCCGCCTATGGTTCCGCGGAATCCTGATATTGATTTTACTAATGGCATATTTTTATGTTTTTTGTTTATTTTCAGAAAAGTGACATTTGTGTTCCGCTCTCGGTATCTTTTTTTTCAGTGTCCGGATTTTCCGTCTCCGCTTGTTCCTCGGCGTTTATAACGGTCTCATTAACAGCCTCTTCCGCTTTTCTCTGTTCTTCATTCTGAAGCTCATCGAGTTGATGTTCATTCGGCTGTGGCTCAAAAGGTTCGATAAACTCGAAGGCGTTGATGTCGTGAGTCGAGAGGCGTTTTCCTTTCGCCTTGTAACTCTTCACCCCGATATATTCCGCAACGTTAACTACTTCTGCTTCAAAGACTTTTCCGCTCACACCGGGGTTAAACTTCAGAAGAAGTCTCGGCAGAGCGTCGTCATTCATGGCAAGGAACTTTGCGCTTTCTCCTTCACCGATGAACGAGATGCGTTTGTTCATTATGCTATCGTCAACGGAGAAGCGTTTGATGTAGGTCAGTTGCGTCTCCGCATCGACATAAAGCACTGTGAACACGGTCTCGGGATCGAATTTGAACAGCGTCGTCATGTCGTCGTCGAAATGTGTTGACAGGTCGTAGCCGGTGATGCGAAATTCGCCGTTCGAATGGATATGCAGTATCTTGTCGTCGCCCATAAAACGTCCGACGAGAACGCCTCGACCGTCAACGTTGAGTCGGTGCACGGTGTCATCGTACCAAATTTCGCGTGCGGAGAGTGTAGAAACGCCGTCATCACGTTTGACGATACGGCTGATGGCGTGAGCCGTGAGTTTGTTGCCGCGGCTGTTGCGTCCCTTGATTGCGAGCGTGGCAAAGTCGTAGTCGATTGTGAGACGTTTAAGCTTAGGCTGAGGTCGAAGCATCACCTTCAGCGACTCTGCTTCTCCGTTAGGATTCGCCGAGAAATAAACCACCTTCGAGCCTGGCGCGCCACAAGTGAGGTCGTAATCTCTGTCGTGCGTTATTCCCTTCACGGCGAAACGTTTCACATAATACGGATTCCCCGGTTTGCCGTCGCGATAAGCGACATTATAAATCGTGCGCTCATCATTCTTATGGAAAACATTGACATACAACAATTTTTCTCCAACAAAGCACTTCGGCTGTATCTTCGTAACCTTATAAGTTCCGTCTTCGCGGAAAACAATCACGTCGTCTAAGTCGGAGCAGTCGCACACAAACGTATATTTGTCTTTATCCTGTTCCTTGCGAAGCCCGGCACTCGTGCAGATAAAGCCTTCCTCTTTATCGACATAAAGTTTTTCGTTGTTGGCTGCCACCGCCACTGCGGAGATATTGTCGAAGTTACGAATCTCCGACTTCCTTTCGCGTCCTTTTCCGTATTTTTCCTTTATCCTGAGATAGAAATCAATGGTATAATCAACGATATTGTCGAGGTTATATTTAACTTTTTCTATTTCATCTTCAATACCTTGAATTTTCTCATCGGCTTTCTTTATATCGAAGATGCTGATTTTTCTGACAGGTTTCTCGCAAAGTTTGAGTACTTCGTCGCGCGTCACTTCGCGGCGCAGAAGTTTGCGGTACGGGTCGAAGCGGCGTTCTATTGCCGTGATGGTGTCGTCCCACGACGGAAGGTCTTTTCTTTCAAGTTCCTTATAGATTCCCTTCTCAAAGAAGATTTTTTCGAGAGATGTCCAATGCCAATCCGATTCGAGTTCGTCAAGACGAATCTGGAGTTCCCAGCTGAGCAGTTCGACGGTGCGGTCGGTGTTGCTTTTAAGTATGTCGGATATTGTCGTGAAGACCGGATGGTCGTTTTTGATGACGCATGTGCAGAGGCTGTTCAGCGAGACTTGGCAGAGTGTGAAGGCATAAAGAGCGTCTATCGTCTGGTCCGGCGATACGCCTTGGGCGAGTTGAATGACAATCTCGGCGTTTCTCGCTGTGTTGTCATCAACTTTTTTTATCTTGATTTGACCTTTTTCGCCTGCTTTCGTTATCGATTCTATGAGGGAACCGGTCGTTGTTCCGTAAGGAATCTCAGTGATGACGAGCGTTTTCTTATCAAGTTGTGAAATTTTCGCCCTGACCTGTATTTTCGCGCCTTTTGCGCCGTCGTTATAGCTTCTGACGTCGATAAGTCCGCCTGTCGGAAAATCAGGATAAAGTGCGAAAGGCTCATCTTTCAGGTAGGATATTGACGCGTCAATAAGTTCGTTGAAGTTATGTGGAAGGATTTCCGATTTCAGTCCCACGGCGATTCCCATAGCACCTTGCGAAAGGAGGAGCGGAAATTTAACCGGAAGGGCTATTGGCTCTTTGTTACGTCCGTCGTACGACGACTGCCAGTCGGTGGTTTTGGGGTTAAAGACGACGTCGAGAGCGAACTTCGACAGCCGCGCCTCGATGTATCGAGGCGCGGCTGCTCCGTCGCCCGTAAGTATATTTCCCCAGTTTCCCTGACAATCGACGAGAAGGTCTTTCTGCCCGATATTGACGAGGGCTGCATATATGGAGGCATCACCGTGAGGATGATACTTCATCGTATTTCCGACGATATTCGCGACTTTGTTGAAACGTCCGTCCTCAATCTCGCGCATGGAATGAAGCACCCTTCTCTGAACTGGTTTGAGGCCATCGTTTATATCGGGGACGGCACGGTCAAGAATGACGTAGGAGGCATAATCAAGGAACCAGTTTTCAAACATACCGCTAAGCGGCACGATGCGGTATGAGTCGCCCTGCCGAACCTTCATTCCGGACACTTTTCCATCGTCGTTCTGATTGGAATCGCCACCAACGGACTCATCATCCTTCACGTAGTTCTTATCGTTTATGTCTTCCATAGTCTTCCTAAAATAATAGCAAACTGCAAAGATAAGAAAAAATCAGGAAATCGTTTCCGACCTCCTGATTTAAAATTGATGTGGGTTCACCGACTAATTAGCTTTTCTAATCGGTATAGTATAAGCTATTTTCAAACCGAATTGTAAGTACTTTTTCTTTTCCGAATCCGAACTTGACAATTCTTTTGTCTCATTATACTTTCCGAGCGTTTGTCCATATTCCCAGTCAGGGAGTCCATTCTGACGGAATTCCTTATGATGTACCTTTTCGAATTCTTGTTTCCAAGTTATCGGGCTTATTTCGAGACCGAGGTCGAAGTTATTGAAACTCAAACCAAAGGTCAACACGCCGTAGAATCCCTGCATTTTGGAGTATGTGTCATACTGATTCCATTCGTCATAAACTCCATACCAATAATCGTCTCCTATTCCTCCTTGATCAGGAACGCCCACTCTGGTAAATATTCTTTGGCAATCGGTGACGACTCTATTTAAGCCTATCATATAACCAAGTTTAACATCAACGAATGGTTGGCAAGAGCCTTCACTCAAATGAATACGGGCATTCAAAAATATCGGCAGAGAGTTTACCGAAAGAGAAGTGATAGAGTTTTCCTCCGTATGATTGTCGTTATTGTAGGCGTAATAGTTTTGCGTATAATTTGCAAACTGCATATAATAGCCGAAACCTGCACCAAAAGAGATTTTTTGAGTATATTGATAACCAACTACGGCAGTTGCATTCCAACCTGCAGCACCGAGAGACATGTGTTTGTCACCGTCTTTTTTTCCAAAAAGGACATCACCACCCAGACCTATCCGCGTAAAGATTTCGGCATCACGCGTAAACGAATTGTCTTCTTTGGGTTTTTCTACATTAACATTAACAACTTCGCCAAGGCGAGCGGTCTTAGTTTCAACTTGTTGAGCATTGAGGTTGAAACACACAAATGACATTAAAGTCACCAATATAGATGTTTTAAATAAATTTTTCATACTATTATTCTTTTACAACACTAACTTTAACTTCTTTCATATTGATTGGAGTGACTTCCTCAGAGCTTTTTTCGTTGCCAATGAGTTGGGTTACAGGAATTTCGAGTATCAGTCTGTTAGGATTTTTAGCATCCTTATACATTGGAGTGACTTGAGATGCAGGCATTGGCAGTATAAGGCCCTCGTCTGTCAGTTTTTGAAGGACCTGTTCTATTTCACCCATGCGTATTATCTCAAAATCGTCAGCTGTGCAGGTACGGAAGTTTGAATAACGTCCCGGGTAGCCTGTAACGGTAACGGTGATGGTTTTGTAGTCTTCAGAAGTCTTAACATCAATGAGAGGGCAAACAATAATGTCCGCATTATTGTTGAAAGCGGCCTGTGTCAATGAATAATCCTTCATGTAGTTAATGGCAGAAGAAGACAAAGGTTCGTTAACATCCTTCTCCGTCAAATTGTTGACAAATTCCTGCTGATAACGGATACGAACCGTATCAACACTAATCTCTGACAACAAAGGCATCACATGACTTTCACCTTTTGGTGACAGATAGTTAGCCGTACTTTCATCGTACTTCGCATACTGCCGCGTGCTTGTGCACGATGCAAACAGAAGCACAACTCCAAAAAACAATAGAGTTTTTTTCATAAAACATCCCTAATACGTGTCGGGCGCAACTTTTTTTTTCCTTTTCAGCACCGCAAAGGAAAACTCCAAACAAAAGAAGCGTGGCACTGATATGCCATTTCTTTCGTAAGAGGTTGTGAGAAAAAGACCCAAATGTGAAGATGCAGCAAACAGCCCACGCTAAAACAGCGCAAACCATCACGTCTCTCTTGCACATTATAGAAGTTTCTCACATTTCTTACGACAAGACGAGCATAACGCTTCGTGTTTCTTAATTTTGGCGGCAAAAACCGTCACAAGAACCGCTGCAAAGGTAATAAATTTTTTACACAGCCGTTGATTTTTTTTGATGTCCGATAAAAAATAACAATATAGGCTGAAACTCAATGAGTTTCAGCCTATTCTTTTCTAAGTAAAAAAAATATTTACCGGACAGCTATCGTTTTTTTTACTTCACGATCACCCTCTTTATCGAGATACCTTCAGACGACGTCACCTCAAGCAGGTACATCGCAGACTTGCATCGTGCGAGGCTCACCTCCACCATGTTTTCATTAGCGCAGTCTATGACATCGACGGTCTGTCCCATCATATCCAAGATGCGTACTCTCGAGATGGTCTCGCCTTCGACATAGACATTATGTTTTGCAGGATTCGGATATACTGACACAGACTTGCCGTCGTCATCAGGCTCAGTGCCGTAGAACCACGCCTTGAGCGGCTTCGTCTCGACAACCGTTTCACAATAACCAATCACCGCCAAGCTGATTTCACCGTTACCGGGCGTCTGAACGATAATGTCGCAGTTGGTACTGTCAGACCGCACAACCCAGTTCGGGTTGCTCGAACTCCACTCGTAACGCATCGCTCCTTCAACAGGCTCCACATGATAATGTACAATGCCAGGCCCGAGGTCGAAGGCTGGATACACCTCTTCAACGCCCTCAATCTCGAAGTCGCCGACGATGGGATGCATGGTGAGGTTCATGGTCACGATACTGTCGCAGCCGAGCACGGAATACAAATTCTGAACGTACGTTCCCGTCTCCGTATAGACCTCACCGTTCCAGATATACATATCGCAAGTATCAACATCAAACGACGTGTAAGTCGTATAACCCATAGTCAGATGTAGTGTAACGAGAGAGTCGCAACCGTAAACGGTGTTGAAGTGCTGGATATAGTCACCCGATTCGGTATATGTCTCTCCGTTCCATTCATAAACGTCACAGCCTATGTCCGAAAACTCGTTCTCAACATCGTAATGGACGGTAAGATGCAGCGTCACAAGTGAATCACAACCGTAAATGGTGCTGAAATCCTGCTGATACACACCTGATTCAGTGTATATCTCGTCATTCCATTCGTAAACGTTGCAAGCATCTTCATATATAACATTTTCTATTGAGTTGTGAATGATAAGATTCAGCGTGACTATACTGTCGCAGTCATGAATGGTGGAGAAATACTGCTGATACGAACCTGTTTCCGTGTATGTCACATCATTCCAGACATATTCGTCGCAGGCTTCAGCATTGAACGAGACGTGAGCACTGTTGTTAATTGTAAGGTGCATTGTGACAAGAGAATCGCAACCGTGAATTGTCGAAAGCAACTGAGAATAAGTACCCGACGAGGTATAAGTCTCATCATTCCAAACGTATTCGTCACAAGCCACAGCATCAAACTCGGTCGAATCCGAACGATAAATTGTCAGATGCATTGTCACGATGGAGTCGCAACCACAATATGTTTGTAAAGTCTGGACGTAATCGCCTGATTCGGTGTATATCGAATCGTTCCAAACATATTCGTCACAGCTTTCTACTGAAATTTCCGTCTCCTCTAAGTAACCGACCGTGAGATGAAGCGTCACAACGGAGTCGCAGCCGTGGATGGTCTCAAAGAACTGCTGATAGTCGCCAGATTCGGTATAGATTGAATCGTTCCATTGATAAGATTCGCAAGCTAATTCAGTAAAGTCAAATGTCGCAGACTTATTCACAATCAGGTCAAGGTTGAGAATTGAGTCGCAGCCGTGAATCGTCTGATAGTTTCGCGTATAGAAACCCGATTCGGTATAGATCTCGCCTTCCCACTCATAGGAGTCGCACGCTTCGGCACTGAAATCCTGAATAGAGGAATCGTATATCGAAAGATGGAGACACACCACTGAATCGCAGCCGAAATCGGTCTCGAAATACTGATAGTATGTTCCGGATTCGATAT
>JAKSNC010000006.1 GCA_024400195.1 Bacteroidales bacterium | reverse complement strand
ATTAAGTGAACATTAAAAAATAACTTGGTAAAGTTTTGAGTCAAGCGAAGACGATTTGTAACGATACAAAACATCATCATCAAACACCTTAATCAGAGACTCGAAATAACACCAAAATTTATAATTAAATATTTGATTATCAGTTAAATATATTTACAGAATTGGAGAAAATTTCGTAACTTGAAGATTATTCCAACACTCTTCAATATGATTACGAAAGCTCCTCCAGAAGTGCTCACAACTCTTTTGGACAGTCACCACGAATGGTTCAAGAACTGCCGGATTGCCTCAGAACGAGGGTGCCGTCTGGGTATCGGTCATTCCAAGTTCCTTGAGCACAGGCTCTTCTCGCAGATAACCCGCAGATAGAGCGGAGCACCGCTTCTTTCCGTTTAGGATGCCGCAAGACGTGCCGCTGAAACAACCACATCGAAAGGACTGACCGTATATGTTGACATCAATACCAAAACTTATGACATACAAAGACCGATTGACGAATCTTACGAAAGAGAACGCAGGAGACGAATCATCCCGATGGACGCTCTACCCAAGTGGAATTATCTCGTCAAAAGGTCGTGAATTTTACCAAGTTATTTTTTTACCGTTACATAATACAAATCCCTATCGAACAAATCAAAACAGCTTCTAAAAAATTATCGAAAACGCTTTCAAACATTAGCAAAAAAGAAGTATCTTTGCGACTTATGTCTGACGTGACATAACTACAATTTAATTCATTGAATATCAACATTTTTACATTTAAAAACATGTTTTCGGGAATCAAAAAATGTGTCATCTGCCTTATGGCATTTGTTTCGGCGTGGCCTTTCGCAGTCGAGGCTCAGAACGAAGAGTCCTTTCTCAAGCCGACTTTGGACAAATTAGCCGTTGAAGTCCGCACCGACTTCGAATACCAGAACGATAACGAGGTACGCACGGCATTCAGCGGCAAATACATCAACGTGATACTCAAGGGCGACCTCGGGAAAGACCTGCATTATTTCTACCGCCAGCGTGTGAACAACACGGGATCCAACATCGCCGACTATTATTCGTTCTGGTCAGGAACCGATATGCTTTTCCTTACCTACGACATCAACAGCAGTTTCTCACTGACGGCCGGTAAGCTTTGTGTAGCGGTCGGCGGATGGGAATACGACGTTCCCCCAATCGAAATCTACTATGCATCGAACTGGTGGAACAGGTGTAACTGCTACGAACTCGGCGCCGAGTTGTCGTTTTTAAGCAAAAACAAGAACCACAAACTCACCGCACAGTTCACCAACTCGCCGTTTACCGTTCAAGACCAATCCGGATGCATCTTCAGCTACAACCTGATCTGGCACGGGACTATGGACTGGTTCAAGACGTCGTATTCGACCAACTTCATGGAATACGAACAAGGCAGATTCATATCGTACATCTATTTAGGCAACGCCTTCAGCTTCGGAAAACTCAACTTCTACATCGACATGCAGAACAGGGGACGTTTTGATCAAAGCAAGTATTTCCTGAGTGATGCAAGTATCCTCGGCGAGGTGAAATACGACGTATGCAACAAACTCGCGTTGTTCGTCAAAGGCGGTTATGACAGAAACGAGTGCGACTATGATGACGACGACGTGATGTACTACAACCACAGCGTCGTTCCGGGAACGAGCTTAGGCTTCTACGGCGGCGGATTCGAGTGGTATCCATGGAAGGGCGACAGAAACATACGTATTCACGCGTTTGTCGCGGCAGAGAGCGGAACGACGGCTTACGGTCAGGAAGACAAGACTTCGCTACGCGCCGACGTTGGTTTGACGTGGAGGCTCAACTTCATCAACAAATAATTCTCGAATAAAAAAACAGATAAATAATGAAAAACAGGATTTACAACCTTATTCCGACCTTTATCTTCTTAATACTGTTTCTCGGATTCTTCGTCGGATTGTCGTGTGTGATGGGACTTCAGAACATGTTGGGTACGTTTATGCAGACGGCCTATCATCTTCTGCTCGAGACTGTTCTTTACATCATGGCCATCTGCGTCATGACGGGAGCCATCAGCAAACTCTTCGTCGAATACGGAGTCGTAAAACTTCTCGAGAAGGCACTTCGTCCGCTGATGAAGCCCATCTTCAACCTGCCCGGTGTCGCGTCGCTCGGAGCCATAATGACGTTTTTGAGTGACAACCCGGCAATCATCACCTTATCTAAAGACAAGTCCTTCGCCCGTTATTTCAAGAGATACCAGTTAGTCTCGCTGACCAACTTCGGAACGGCATTCGGAATGGGTTTGGTTGTCCTCTGCGTGATGTTGGGATTCGGTTACGGCAGCGGTGCGCTCATCGGTATCATCGGGGCGACTTTCGGATGTATCATCTCGACGAGGCTGATGCAGAGGTTCTCGCTCAAGGCTTATCCCGAGTTAGACACGCCCGCTATCGGTCAGTTTGACGAAGACATCATGAAGGCTGCGGCTGAAGAAGATAAAAGACATAGTCATCAAGGTGCGTTTTTGAAGACCATCAACGCCATTTTGGACGGTGGCAAAGACGGTGTGGGCATCGGTGTGGCAATTATTCCCGGCGTACTCGTCATATCCACTATCGTCATGATGTTGACGTTTGGCCCCGCCAACGCTGACAGTTATTCCGGCGTAGCATACGAAGGCGTTCCCTTCATACCATGGTTGGCCGGAAAGATCGACTTCATCTTCCAATGGCTGTTCGGATTTGAGCATCCCGAACTCGTGGCGTTTCCGATAACGTCGCTCGGAGCTGTCGGAGCCGCCCTCGGACTCGTCCCGGGATTCATCGCGAAAGGCATCATCGACAACAACGTCATCGCGGTCTTCACGGCTATGGGAATGTGCTGGAGCGGATACCTCAGCACACACACCGCCATGCTCGACTCAATGGGCTACCGCCACCTCATCGGAAAGGCCATCCTCGCCCACACGATAGGCGGACTCTGCGCCGGCATCTTCGCTCACTGGCTGTACGTACTCGCCGCAATGGTGTTTTAATAAAAGAAGTTAGAAGTTAGAAGTTAGAAGATAGAAGTTAGAAGAAATTACGATATTTACGTAAATGTTGTTTAATGTTTAATGTTTAATGTCTAATTGTCAAATCGTCAAAAAGTCTAATTGTCAAATTGTCAAATCGTCAAATCGTCAAAAAAAAAAAAAATCGTCAAATAACATGCTGAAAGTATCTTTAGGGAAAACGGGATTCACGGTTAACAAGAACGGATTCGGTGCTCTGCCGATACAGAGAATTGCCAAAGACGAAGCCGTTATCATCTTAAGAAAGGCTTTGGAAAAAGGCATCACGTATTTTGACACGGCGCGTGCCTATACCGACAGCGAGGAAAAGATAGGACTCGCCTTCGAGGGAATGCGCGACCAAGTCATCATCGCGACCAAGACCGGCGCCACCACCGTCAGTGATTTCAAGAACGACCTTGCAACAAGTCTCCGCCTCCTAAAGACCGACCACATTGATCTATACCAGTTCCACAATCTGCCGTTCTGTCCGAAACCGTCTGACGGAACAGGTCTTTACGAGGCCATGCTTGAGGCGAAGGAAGAGGGCAAGATACGTCATATCGGCATAACGAACCACCGTCTTTCCGTCGCTTCCGAAGCGATAGACTCAGGGCTGTACGAGACGCTTCAGTTTCCTTTTTCATATTTAGCATCCGACAAGGAGATGGAACTCGTCAGCCGCTGTAAGGCGAAAGGCATAGGCTTTATATGTATGAAGGCCCTCGCCGGCGGTCTCATCACCGATTCCGCCTCCGCATACGCCTTCCTCGCCCAGTTCGACAACGTCCTGCCGATATGGGGAATACAGCGTGAACGCGAACTTGACGAATTCGTATCATACCAAGACAACCCGCCAGTCTTAGATGCCGAGAAAGAAGCCCGCATCGCAGCCGACCGCGAGATGCTCTCCGGCAACTTCTGCCGCGGCTGCGGTTACTGCCAGCCTTGTCCCGCCGGAATCGAAATCGAGAGCTGCAACAGAATGTACCTCTTCCTGAGACGCGCACCTTACGAGACATATCTAACCGAAGAATTTGCTGAAAAGATGAAGCAGACCGAACAATGCAGACAGTGCGGACAATGCCGCGCCAAATGTCCCTACGGCCTCGATACACCCAACCTGCTGAAACAGAACCACGACGACTTCTTCGCACACTGGAAAGAAAAAGACAAATATTTTAACAAGCATTAAGTCATTCATTCTCAAAAAAGATGAGAAACTATCCAGACACATATTCTGAAGCTGAAAAGATTGAAATAGACAACAGATTCAACCACCTCTTGGATGTCTGGCAGACACGCAAGGCCGAAGCAGATATTGAAGAAGTCACGAAAGCTTTTGAGTTAGCCGTGTTCGCACATCGCGAGCAACGCCGCAAGACCGGCGAACCTTATATCTACCATCCTCTCGCTGTGGCGACGATTCTCGCCGAAGACCTCGGCGTCGGACGCACCTCCATCATTTGCGGACTGCTTCACGACGTCGTGGAGGACACTGAATACGGTCTCGACTATATCAGCGAACATTTCGGTGAAAAAGTGGCACACATCGTTGACGGCGTCACCAAACTCAACGACGCCGACTTCACCTCGGACGCCGACAGCATTCAGGCGGAGAACTTCAGGAAAATCGTCTCGTCGATGTCGGGCGAGATGCGCGTCATCTTAGTGAAACTCGCAGACAGGCTTCACAATATGCGGACTCTCGACGCCATGCCTCACCACAAACAACTCAAAATAGCATCTGAGACATCATTCGTCTATGCCCCACTCGCCTACCGCCTCGGACTCTACACTGTGAAGACAGAACTTGAAGACCTCTCGCTGAAATATATCAACCCGCTGATATTAAGCTCTATAAAAAAACAGTTGGAACTGATGCGCGAAGTAAAGATGAACGAGATGCGCGACTTCGTGAAACCGGTGGAAGAATCGTTGAAGGCTCGTAACATCAAGGCGAGAGTGCGAATCATAGAGAGACACGTGTGCGGCATCTGGGAGAGAATGAAGAAATACCAGCAGTCGGTGCAGGAAATTTACGACAACTACGTCGTGAGGATAATCCTCGACTGCCCCGTCGAAGACGAAAAAATAGAATGCTGGAAGACATACGCAATACTCACGTCGATATACCGCCCGAACAACACGCGTCTCCGTGACTGGGTCTCGTTTCCAAAAAGCAACGGATACGAATCTATTCACGCCATCATGATGAACACCGACGGACAATGGATCGAGGTTCAGATCCGCACGGAGAGGATGGAGAAGATAGCGGAACACGGATATATCGCCTACTGGAAAGGCAAACAGTCGGAGGAAAGCGGCTTCGACATCTGGCTTGACAGAATAAGAAAACTCGTCGAAGGCGACTCTTCATCGGCAGTCGAATTTCTGAACAACTTCAAGATGGACCTATTCAACGACGAAATTTTCGTCTTCACGCCGCAGGGAAAGATGATAACGCTGCCCAAAGGCTCGACGGTTCTCGACTTCGCCTACACCATACACTCCGACATCGGCAACCACTGCATCGGAGCCAACGTGAACGGACAACTCGCAAAGATAGACAGAGTGCTCAATATGGGCGAACAAGTCGAAGTGATAACGTCGGACTTTCAGATTCCAAAAGAAAAATGGTTCGACTTCATAATGACTTCGGTGGCGAAATCGCGTCTTCGCAACGGAATAAAGGACTACCGTAAGACATTCAGGGACAAAGGAAAAGAGATGCTGCACAAGATTTTTGACGATATGCACATCGACTTCACCAAGGCCAACAGAAACGCCCTTGTGGAACAGAGACGCCTCCAAAACCGCACCGACCTTTATTATCTTGTGGCTATCGGCAAACTCACAAAACACGACATCGAACACATATTCAAGCCTGTCAACAGCGTATCAGGAACAGTGTTGAAATATCTCACTTTCGGACTTGTAAAACCGTCGAAGGAAAAGATTGACAAGGCTGCCGAGGAAAGACGTAACTTCACCGTGAGCGACTGCTGCCATCCGATACCCGGCGACGACGTTGTGGCCATCACATTCCCAAACCAGCCGATACAGATTCACCGCCCCGACTGCCCTGAGGCCATCAAACTGATGTCGAGATACGGCGACCATATTGTGAAGGCAAAATGGCAGTTTGAAGGCGACTTCGACTTCATGGCTAAACTTAAGATTATCAGCGTCGATAAGATGGGACTCGGAACAAAACTGCTTCATACCATCACCGACGAGCTGAAACTCAACATCCAATCCATCAGCATGAAGACCGAAGGAGGCATGGTTGAAACAATGCTTTCGGTTTATGTCAACAACCTCGACACACTCGACACACTCATCAAAAACATCAACAAAATCGACCTCGTGAAGAAAGTCATAAGGGTTGAAGAAAACTAAAAGTTTTTTAAAATACGTACGCGATTCGTTTTATAGAAATCACTATCTTTGTTGCTTGTGTTGGCGACTTGACAGAGTCATCGGTTTCGCAACATAAACACTTGTTAAAATATTGAAAATAAATTTTTTATGGCAAAAGTTGATTTGCTTTTAGGATTACAATGGGGCGACGAGGGGAAAGGAAAAGTCGTAGATGCCCTGACTCGCGGTTATGATATTGTGGCACGTTTTCAGGGCGGTCCTAATGCCGGTCACACTATAGAGTTCGACGGAAAGAAATTCGTACTTCACACCATCCCTTCCGGAGTCTTCAACGAGAGATGCATCAACGTCATAGGCAACGGCGTCATCATCGACCCGAAGATTATGCGTGACGAAGCCGAATCGCTCAATGCCGCCGGAGTTAATCTTACGGAAAGCCTGCGCATATCGAAGAAAGCTCACCTCATAATGCCGACACACCGCGCCCTTGATGCCGCCAACGAACTCGCACTCGGCAAGAAAAAGATCGGCTCCACACTCAAAGGCATCGGCCCGACATATACCGACAAGACAGCCCGCAGAGGACTCCGCGTCGGCGACAGCCTGAGCAGCAACTTCAGACAACAATACGAAACCATAAAAGCAAGCCATCTCGCACAGATAAAGAACCTGCATTACGACATCAACGAACTGAGACTCGACGGAATGACGTTCGACGAATACGAGAAGACGTGGTTTGAGGCCATGGAATATATGAAACGCTTCCAATTTATCGAGAGCGAATATTTCCTCAACAAAGCCCTTGACGAAGGCAAAAACATCCTCGCGGAAGGCGCACAGGGCACACTTCTCGACGTTGATTTCGGAAGTTATCCCTTTGTCACATCATCGTCGGTGATAGCCGCCGGAGCCTGCTCCGGACTCGGCATCGCGCCAAGCCGCATCGGAAAAGTATATGGAATATTCAAGGCGTACTGCACACGCGTCGGGACAGGCCCCTTCCCCACCGAATTATTCGACGCGACAGGCGACAAGCTGCGCGAAAGAGGACACGAATTCGGAGCTACGACGGGACGTCCGCGCCGCACCGGATGGCTCGACCTGCCGGCACTCAAATACGCCGTCATGCTCAACGGTGTCACCAACCTGATGATGATGAAGTCAGACATACTCAACGACTTCGACGAGATAAAGGTAGCAACGGCATACAGACACAACGGCGAGACGATAGACTATATGCCTTTCGACATCTGCGACGAAACGACAGAACCTGTCTATACAAACATAAAAGGCTGGAAATCAGACATCAAGAAAAGCATTCCGCAGGCTTTGGAAAACTATATCCAATTCATTGAGAAATACGTCGGAGTCCCCGTATCACTCGTGTCATACGGTCCCGACCGCACAGAAGTCATTGAGAGATAATATATTATGCAACGGCTCGCGACATACCTGCTGTTGTTTTTCCTCGGTATAAGTTCAGTTCAGGCCGAGGAGACGGGCGACAGTATAGCGAAGCCGCATAAAAGGCCGAAGATAGGATTAGTACTAAGCGGAGGCGGCGCGAAAGGTTTTGCGCATATCGGCGTCATCAAGGTACTCGAAGAGGCAGGACTTCCGATAGACTACGTCGCCGGAACAAGCATGGGGGCCGTCATCGGAGCATTATACGCCAGTGGCTATTCCACAGAACAGATGGAGGAAATCGTCAGAACGCAGGACTGGGAGAAGATGATGAACGACGACATCCCGCGAAGATATATTCCTTTTGAAGAAAAACTAACCTCGACACCGTATCTTGCCACACTACCCTTCTTCAACAAAGGCATCAAGGTAAAGACGGGGCTCAAAGGCGGTCAGATGGTCGGGCTCTACCTCACACGCCTCACTAATCACGTCTCCAACATAAAAGACTACGACAGCATAGGCATTCCGTTCGTCTGCGTCGCCACCGATATAGAGACCGGACTTCCGTATAGAATGCGTAGAGGAGATATTCAGCGTTCGATAAGAGCTTCTGTATCAATACCGTTTTATTTCACACCTGTAGAAGTTGACGGCAGACTCCTCGTTGACGGAGGCTTAACGGACAATTTTCCCGTTGACGTGGCACGCGAACTCGGAGCCGACATCATCATCGGTGTTGATGTTCAAGACGAGTTGCTTAGCAAAAACGACATCGTATCGTCGCCGGCCCTTGCGTCGCAGATAATATCCCTAATGGGAATCGAAGAATACGAGCGTGCCAAGGCGAATACCGACATCTACATACATCCCGACATGCGCGGTGCCGGCATGATGGATTTCCAAAGGGGCCTCGAAATCATCAAATGCGGCGAAGACAAAGCGCGTGAGATGCTCCCTCTGCTTAGACATCTCGCAGACTCACTCCAAAATATCGAAGCTTTCGTACCAAAACGCACGACGGCGAAACAGACGGATACAATCCTCGTGACATCGATATTCTTTCCAGATCTCGACGCACGCAACATCAAAAGACTCGGTAAGAACTTCAAGAAAAAGCCGCCGCACAGAATGAGTATCAACGAGATAGAGGAAGTCATCTACAAAATCAGCACTTCGGGATTCTACCAAGACGTGTGGTACGACATCGACCCGGAAGCCGACGGCGAAGGCCACCGCCTCACCATTCACTGCAAGAGAGTGTCAGACAACGCTATTTCAATAGGCGCACATTACGACACCGACTACGGCATCGGCATCCTCGCTTCGGTAAAAATGCGCAACTTCATCTGGAAAAACTACAACCACATGCTCCGCTTCAACGCCTACATCGCCGAGAACCCGTACGCCGAACTCGACTTCCAGTTCGCGCAGATGCGCAAATTCAAATTCGGACTCAACATCAGGGCGCAACAAGTCGGATTCGACAAATACGACGGCAAAAACATCGAACACAACTACAAGATTCAGGACAACGCCGCCGAACTGTACGGAGCTTTCTCACCATCGTTCTTCCATCTGATAAAGTTAAGTCTGAAAGAACAATATACCGACTTCCGCGACCAGAAAAACAAGGACGAGAGCCGTTACGAATTTTTCAGCACCGTTGACCTCAAATATCTCTACGACCATCAGGACAACGCCGCCTTCGCTACAAAAGGCATCAAATTCGACATCCTCGGGCGCGTCATCTTCCCTAATGAGAAAAAGGACGACGGCAATTTTTACGAACCATCGCTGCTGCTTCAGGGCAACTTCGAGTCGGCAATAAAACTCATGAAACGTCATTCGCTGAAACTCGGCCTTTTCGCGGGCGCGAAGATTGGACACGAAGACGTCCCGATGCAATACAGATTCCTCGTCGGAGGACAATCCACAATGCATTATCACGACAACATCATACCGTTCACAGGACTGCGTTTTGTGCAGGAAGACGTTGACCACGTGCTCTTCGGAAAGATAGCATGGCAGTGCAATTTCTACAAGAATTTCTACGCCATTGGCAAATGCGACGGCGGATTCATGGCAAGCAGCGACGAGACGTGGTTTCACCGCGACCAATTCACGATAGGCTACGGCCTTACACTTGGAATGACGTCATTCCTCGGACCGATTGAGGTGAGCGTCATGCATTCGACGGACAGCGACAGCGTCTTCGGTTTCGTGACAGTGGGATATACCTTTTAGAAGTTAGAAGTTAGAATATAGAATATAGAATATAGAATGGCTTACGATATTAACGAAAACTGGTAGAGGCGCGATTCATCGCGACTTTGATAAAACATTCACAGATTTTGTGAAAAGAAATGAGGCGCGATTCATCGCGACTTTGATAAAACGATTCGTAGATTTTGTGGAATGTTGAATATTGAATGTTAAAAATTATAATTTAAACTAATATGAGAACTAAAAAATTTGTTACGTTTGTTTTGACGGCTTTATTGATTTTAACTACTGCCGTCGCGCAATGCCAGGAAAACAATAAGAAGGAGGAAAACACGTCACGCAGGCCCAAAATTGGTCTCGTGTTGAGCGGCGGCGGTGCCAAAGGATTCGCCCATATCGGGGCGATAAAGGTCATCGAAGAAGCCGGCCTTCCCATCGACTACATCACCGGAACAAGCATGGGCAGCATCGTCGGCGCACTCTACGCCATCGGCTACACGCCCGAACAAATGGAGGAGATAATCCTTCAACAAGACTGGAACCGCGTGATGAAGGACGAGATTCCGAGAGAATACATCCATATTGAGGAGAAACTCGACAAACAGCCGTATATCGCCACCTTCCCGCTCTTCTCCGACGGATTACAGGTCAAGACCGGACTTAGGGAAGGACAACTCGTCGGACTTCTCCTGAAAAGAACCATGAACCACGTCTCCGACATCAAAGACTACGACAGCTTGTGCATACCGTTCCTGTGTGTGGCGACAGACCTTGAGACTGGATTAGCCTATAGGATGAGACACGGTAACCTCGACCGCTCGGTGCGTGCATCAATGTCGATACCGCTCTTCTTCACGCCCGCCGAAGTTGACAACAAGATACTCGTTGACGGCGGCCTTGTGGAGAACTTCCCCGTCAGGGCGGCACTCGAAATGGGAGCCGACATCATCATAGGCATAGACGTACAAGAAGCCTTCCTCGATAAAAAACATCTTAACAGCTCCATCGACATAGCCAACCAAATCACCTTCCTGATGGGAATGGAGGAAAACGACAGGGCCAAGAAACTCGTTGACATATACATCCATCCCGACCTGCACGGAGCCGGCGCAATGAGTTTCGACCGTAACAAGGAGATTATAGACTACGGAGAAGAAAAAGCGAGGGAATATCTTCCCCAACTACGGCATTTGGCCGATTCAATCAGAAGCATCGAAGACTTTGTGCCGACAAAACACGACAGGATAGAACTCGTGGATTCGGTTTTCGTGACTAAGATAAACTACCCCGGCTTCGAAAAAGACAACTCGAAGAAACCGAAATGCGACTTTGATGACAACCTCCCGATGTTCCTGAAAATAAGCCAAATCGAAGACGCCGTCATGAAAATCTACGCCACGGGATTCTACACCGATATATGGTACGACTGGACTCCCGACGGCGAAGGAAAACAACTCAACATTCACTGCAAACGTATCACCGACAGCTCCATCTCCTTTGGATTGCATTACGACACCGACTACGGCATCGGATTCCTTGCAAGCGCAAAACTCAACAACCTCTTCCTTAAGTCGTTCAACCACACGCTGAAACTTAACGCATACGTGGCCGAGAGTCCGTTTGTCGATGTGGATTTCCAGTTTGCACAGACTCACAAAATGAGGTTCGGCTTAGACGTCAAGGCTCTCTACGTCGCATTCGACAAATACGACGGAGACAAAATCGACTACAACTATAGTCTTCAGGATAACTTCGCCACATTTTACACGAAGTTTTATCCATCATACTTCCATCAGATAAAGTTGGAGGTGAAAGAACAATATACGCGTTTCCGCGACAAACAGATGAACGAGAATGTTGACGAATACAACTTCTTCACCGTCTTCTCCTTAGGATACCTCTTCGATAACAACGACCAGACCGAATTTACAAGCAAGGGCATACGTCTGAACGTGAAAGGAAGATATATCATTCCCAACGTGAAGAAAACCGACGGTTCTCATCTCGACCATTCGATCCTTGTTCAGGGCGACTTCGATATGAACATTCCTATTGCAAGAAAGCACACGTTTACCTTCGGAGTCTTCGGCGGAGCCAAAATAGGCGACAACGACCTCCCGACACACTATAACTTCTTCGTCGGCGGACAGTCGGATATGTTCTATTCTGATAATATAATATCGTTCACGGGATTCCGCTTCACGCAGATGACCGTTGACAGACTCGCCTGCGCCAAAGCCGAATGGAAATACTTCTTCTTCAAGAAACTCTACCTCGTCGGGAGATGCAACGCCGGCTATCTGAGCAGCGACTACGATAAATGGTTCTACGGTGAAAACTTCAAGATCGGATACGGTCTGAGCCTCGGAATGAAGACCTTCGCCGGCCCCATCGAAGTGAGTATCATGAACTCCAACGCCGACTCGGGAGTCTTCGGATTCTTCACAGTAGGACACTGCTTTTAGACGATTTGACAATTTGACAATTTGAAATTTTGACTTTTTGACTTTTGACTTTTGACCTTAGACTTTAGACCTTAGACTTTAGACCTTAGACTTTAGACCTTTAGAAATCAAATTCAGACATTATGAAATACAGAAGAGTACTTTTAAAGCTTAGCGGCGAGGCCCTGATGGGCGAACAGCAGTACGGTATTGACCCGACTCGCCTTAACAATTACGCGGAAGAGATAGCCGAAGCATCGAAGTTGGCACAGATTGCCATCGTCATCGGAGGCGGCAACATCTTCAGAGGACTGCAGGGCGCGAGTAAGGGAATGGACAGGATTCAGGGCGACTACATGGGAATGCTCGCCACCGTCATCAACAGCATGGCGTTACAGTCGGCACTGCGCTCCAAAGGCGTGAAATGCGAACTTCTCTCTGGCGTCTTCATCGACAGGATAGCCGATTCGATGAGCAGCGCGAAGGCAATAAGCCTCTTAGAAGCAGGCAACGTCGTGATTATAGGCGGAGGCACGGGCAACCCGTTCTTCACAACAGATACGGCATCGGCACTGAGAGCCATCGAGATTCACGCCGACATCATACTCAAAGGCACCAGAGTTGACGGCATCTACACCGCCGACCCCGAAAAAGACCCGACGGCAAGAAGATACGACGAGATCACATACGACGAAGCCTACCGCCAAAACCTCAAAGTCATGGATCTCACATCATTCACACTCTGCAAAGAAAACGACATGATGATGATGGTCTTCGACATGAACAAGAAGGGCAACCTGCTCAGAGTCCTCAACGGAGAACCCATTGGGACTATCGTCAGCAAATAATAAATTTCGTCGTCGAGATAACACTTATTGCAACTCAAACAGATTTTTTCTTTATTTTTGCCACGAAAAAAAATAAACAGATATGACAGACGAATCACAATTCATTTTAGATGCGACGACGGAGAGTATGGAGAACACCGTCACACACCTTGAAAACGAGTTTCAGAAGATACGCGCAGGCAAGGCGAGCCCGATGATGCTTCAAGGCGTCAAGGTTGAATACTACGGCACCGTGGTTCCCATCGAACAGACTTCAAACATCGGAACACCCGACGCGCGCCAGATTATAGTGCAGCCTTTCGACAAGAGTTCGATCGGAGCCGTCGAGAAGGCAATCATGGCCGCCAACCTCGGCTTCAACCCGAAGAACGAAGGCGAATTTCTGCGCATACTCGTGCCGCCGTTGACCGAAGAACGCCGCCGCGACCTCGCCAAACGCGCCAAGACAGCATCTGAAGAAGCCAAAATAGGTATCCGCAACATACGCCGCAACTCCAACGACGACGCCAAGAAACTCAAAGACGACGGTGTCTCAGAAGACGAAGTAAAAATCGTCACCGACAAGATTCAGGAAATAACCGACAAGTTCATCAAAAAAATCGACGAGTTACAGGCACTTAAGGAAAAAGACATCCTCACAGTGTAACAGGCCGAAATCTACAAGCCGAAATATTTTTCAAAGAAAGCCTTGATTTTTTCTATCACGGCTTTCTTTTTTTCCGTCCTGCCGCCGCCGAACCGCGACATGGCGGGCAGTATCTTATCGACATCGGTGCCTGTCGTCCTCACATGACCGTCGCGGAAACTGCTTTCGATAAACTTCTCCGTCTCCTCCGGCCTCAGATTTTCACTCGCGATAAGCTCTTTCAGGTCTTCTTCCTTCCTCCGCCTGACAAAAACGTTCCACGACTGCTCTACATCAGTTTCGGCATTAACGCTGCTGATGAAACTCTCGATGAGTTCCTTCTTGCTTCTGAGCTGCATGCTTGAGCCGACAGCCCGCGAAATATCGACGAGAATCTCCTTATTTGTGCAGTTGCCGTCGTGGTATTTTTGAACGAGCATCAGAATGTAGTCGATGTTGACTTCCACCTGCCTGATGAGTTCCGTCTCGAATATCAAGTCGTCGTTGATGTCCTCCTTGTCAGCCTTCTTCATCTTCCTCCATTTTTCCTGAAGATCGAGATAATGGCTCTGATAGTCCTGAAGCTGCCCGTCGGAGAGAATATGCATTCCCTCAAAACTGTCGAATGCCGAAAGGACGTTTATCGACTTGAGGAGACTGCCGTACAGACCGATAAACTTCTTTTCGGCCTCCTCGCCCACTATCGACACGCCTTCAGGGAAGTTCTTCTGAAGCTGCTCTACGAGTTCGCGGTAGCCGTAACAGTGTTTGCCGTTCTCCGCATCATATCCGTTGTAATACGACCAGAAGTCTTTGAGTATGACGATACTGCTCGCGTATCTGTCGCCGAAAAGCGCGATGGCATCATCTGTCTCCTGCTGCAAATCCCTGAAACACACTATATTGCCAAAAATCTTGACGGAGTTGAGTATTCTGTTCGTCCTCGAAAAAGCCTGAATAAGTCCGTGCTGCCTGAGGTTCTTATCGACGAAGAGAGTGTTGAGCGTCGTCGCATCGAAGCCGGTAAGGAACATATTGACAACTATCAGCAGGTCGATTTGGCGGTTCTTCATCCTCAGCGACAAATCCTTGTAGTAGTTTTGAAACTTGTCGCTCGATGTGTCGTAATTCGTGGCGAACATCAGGTTGTAGTCCTTGATTGCGCCTTCGAGGAAGTCTCTCGACTGTTGGTCAAGTTGTGTGGTGCTTTCGGGGTTTTCCTCTCCAAGAATGCCGTCTATCTCTTCTTCGTTAGCACCGTAACTGTATATTGTCGCAATCTTCAACCGCTGTGCTTCAGGCAGTTCCGACTGTTGTTTCTTAAACTCGTTGTAATAAGCCTTCGCCATAGGGATGGAAGCCACGGCGAACATAGCGTTGAAGCCGTTGAGTCTCCGCTCCGTCTTATGTTCGCGAACCTCGACACCTTTTTTCGCGCCCGCAATCTTCTGAATGTCGTCAAGTACCCTGAACGGATAAAACGAGTCCCTTTGGGTCTTATGCCCGAAATGGTCGAGGATGTATCTCACGTTGTTGGCAATCCTTATCGGAGACAGCATCGCCTTCTCCCTATCGATGGCGGAAATCTGTTTATCCTGAATGCCTTCTTTCTCCTTGATGGTGTTGATGTAGTCTATTCTGAATGGAAGGACGTTTCCGTCGTTGATGGCATCGACGATGGTATAGGTGTGCAGTTTGTCGCCGAAGGCCTGTTCCGTCGTCTTGAGTGTCGGACTGCCTCCTGTGCCAGCGTTCTGTGCAAAGATAGGCGTGCCAGTGAAGCCGAAGAGATGATATTTCTTAAAGTTCTTGGTGATTGCTGCGTGCATCTCGCCGAAATTGCTTCTGTGACATTCGTCGAAGATGATGACGACCTGTTTGCCGAAGACCGGATGGTTTCTGTTTTTCTGAACGAAGATCGACAGTTTCTGTATCGTCGTGACGATGATGCGGTATTCGTGATAACCGCCGTTTCTGTCTTTATCCTCAAGTTGTCTCTGAAGGACGAATGTCGAAGAGTTGCCGTTTGCCGCGCCTTCTTCAAACCTGTTGTATTCCTTCATCGTCTGGTAGTCGAGGTCTTTCCTGTCAACGACGAAAAGAACCTTGTCGATATATGGCAGCCTTGACGCAAGTTGTGCGGTTTTGAACGACGTGAGCGTTTTGCCCGAGCCCGTCGTGTGCCAGATGTAGCCGCCGCCCTTGATGCCGCCGTATCGTTTGTAGTTGTTCGCCACATTGATTCTCTGGATGATTCTCTCCGTGGCCGCAATCTGATAAGGTCTCATAACCATGAGCATCTTCTCGCTTGTGAAGACACAGTATTTGGTGAGGATGTTAAGGAGAGTGTGCTTCGCGAAAAACGTCTTCGTGAAATCGATGAGGTCGTTGATGACCTTGTTGCTGCTGTCGGCCCAGAACGACGAGAACTCAAACGAGTCGCTTGTCTTCTTCGATTTATTCCTTCCACCGGCTTCCTGTTCCTTCAGATAGTTTGATCTCGTGGTGTTGGAGTAGTATTTGGTGTTGGTGCCGTTGCTGATGACAAATATCTGCACGTATTCATACAGACCGCTACCTGCCCAGAAACTGTCGCGCTGGTATCGTTTTATCTGGTTGAACGCCTCTTTAAGTTGGACACCTCTACTTTTCAGTTCGACGTGTACCAAAGGCAGGCCGTTGACGAGGATTGTGACATCATATCTCGTATCGTAAGTTCCCTTCTTCTCCTCATATTGATTGATAACTTGGAGAATATTGTTGTGGATGTCCTTTTTATCAATAAGATAGATGTTCTTGCTTTCGCCCGAATCCCTTTTCAGCACTTGGATATAGTCTTCCTGAATCTTAGCGGTCTTAGCCACGATGTCGTCGTTTTTGTTGGCGATATTATCGTTGAAGAAACGCTCCCATTCGTTGTCGGTGAAGGTGTAGTCGTTAAGTCGCTGGAGCTGCGTCCGGAGGTTGGCGACGAGGTCTTTCTCATGATGGATGGGGAGATGTTCATAGCCTTGTGCGATGAGGTTTTTGACGAATTCGTCTTCGAGCGCGGCCTCGCTCTGATAGGCGTCCTGTTTTCTATACTCCGCGGCGTATTCCGTCACCACGGTGTAATCTTCTTGCTCGGTTATGATATTGTATTGCGACATTTCAAAAAACGTTTTAAGAGGAATGCTAAGAAATACGGGAATGTATAAAACCTCCCATTGAAGCCTATATTCTTGTTGGCAAATTTGATTCCATACATTATATCCGAATATTTCTCATCGTCAATTACTTTGTTAAGTGAGGCTGTAGCTCCATCCTGTGCCTTGACTTCAATGGGTATAAGGCTGTCTGTATCTCTCACAAAGAAGTCTATCTCCACCGTAGATTTCTCGTTTCTGTAAAAGAACAGAGAATATCCTTGTTTCACGAGCATTTCTGCCACAATATTTTCGTAGATGGCTCCCTTGTATGTATTGAAATTCTTGTTTTCGCGCAAATCTCGCTGGGCTTCCTCATCCAACGAAGCAATAAGCAGTCCCGTGTCGTGATAGTACACCTTGAAGTTGTTGTAGATGTAATTCCCTTTAAGAGGCAGGGAGAGTTCTCCCATGCAGTAGCAGATGTTTACCACGCCGGCGTCGTCCAACCAGTCCACAGTTCCAACATACTCTCTGTTTCTTGCACCTTTGGCTATCTTTGATATCTGGAATTTCTTGTTCGGCTGTCCGAGAAACACAGGGATGTGATTATACACGGCCCGCACCTTGGCCTTGTCTAATCCCACGGCATATTTTGTGATGTCCTCATCATAATCTCTCAGCAGCTGCCGCTGCATCTTCAAAACACTGGCGAAGGTGTTGTTCTCAAGATATTTCTTCACTATGGCGGGCATTCCGCCGACAACAATGTAATCTTTGAATGCCGCCGACATCACCTCCATCTCCGTCTTGGAAAGTTGTTCCACACGCAGCATTTTTTCGAACAGTCCGTCTATTTGTTCATCAAGAAATCCCTTCGCCCGGAGAAATTCTTCAAAGTCCATGGATTTCATATCGAAATCTTCCTTGTAGCCGACACTGTTTGACTCTATTTCATTATAACTGATTCCCATTAGCGAGCCGGAGCATATCACGTCGTATCTGCCATCGATGTAGAACGACTTCAAGCAAGTGGCGACTGCCGGCTGCTGTTGGATCTCGTCGAAAAAAAACAGGGTATCACCGGGAACGAACCGGAACGAAGGATTCAGGAACGACAGGTTTTTGAGTATGCTGTCAACCTCATATCCATCGTCGAATATTGAAGCATATTGAGGTTGAAGGGCAAAGTTCACCTCTACCACATTGGCGTAGTTGTTTTTAGCAAATTTACTGACGGAGAACGTCTTGCCAATCTGCCGTGCACCTTTCACAATGAGCGGCTTGTGGTCGTCCCGCGCTTTCCAATCCGTCAGAAAACCGTCTATCTTTCTTTTTATTTCCATGTGCCGCTATATTTCTTTCACAAAATTCCAGCGCAAAAATACTAAAAAATCACAAAATTCCAACACTTTTGCCATGTATTTTTCACAAAATTCCTTTTACGCTTCTTTTCTCTTGAATGTCAATAATTTATCTCTGTAATATTCGTATTGTTTTCTCCGTGCCGCAATTTCGGCGGGCAGGCCTTGGGAGATGTCGTTCACGAGAGTGTCGAAGCGGTCGAGGATTGAAACGATGCGTTCCTGCTCGGAAAGGGAAGGAATAGGAAAAACAATCTTATTCAAAACTTCTCTTGTCAATGCTGGTCTTGCGGCATTAGACGTGTTGTATTTTTCGATATGCTCATTGACAACAAGATAATACAAGAATTTTGTAATAACCTTTGAGTTGTCTATTTTGGTATAGTATATTGTGTCAACATTCCAAAACGGCACATCAACATAGAATATATTACTGATAGAACCTTTCCTTGGAAGAAGTACGGTCGGTTTGTCATACGTATAATCATTTACATACGTCATTACACCGCCACTTCCATAAACTGGCACTTCGCCATTTGATAAATGACGATAATCTTTTCCCGGGCATATTTCAGCTATCTCACTCATTGGCACATAAACATAACCAAACACATACTGCATTATCTTGATATAATCATTAGTTGTAATTCCTATTGTAATATATTGATTATCAGTTATTTCGTGGCGGGGGGGGGTAAATGACAGTAGTTTATTACGATAATATTCGTATTGCAGCTTTCTTGCCTCTATCTCGGCGGGCAGGCCAATGCCCAAGTCGTTGCAAAGTTGCTCGAAGTTGTCCAATACATTCACAATGCGTTCTTGAACGTCAAGAGGAGGAAGAGGAATTTCTGCATTAGCCAAACCATCAGCTGAAATAGAGCAAATTTTACCTTGCGACACCTTGGATTTTATCTGTTGGTGATAATCATACGTTCTCAATGCATAAGAAATGAATTTAGGATTTTGGTTGTGTTTGAAAATAAAACAGGCATCGTGAACGGCAACCTTCTCATTGCCTAACCACGCAACACCAATCCCAATATCAACATTGTTTTCTCCAGCAGCAACAATGATTACATCGTTTTTATCTGCATATCGGAAATTTGTGGTTAACTCTGGATTGATATGGGTCTTGACCTTATCTGCCCAAACTTCGTAATGCGTGTATAATTCTCCATAATGAATACAAGGAATACCTTCGTCTCTATCATCGGCGTGTACAAATCTACGCCCTCTCGTGAATGTTCCAATCTCCCCCAACTTTACACGCTTATATTCATTTTCACTTTTTGATTTATTCAGCAGCTTATCCCTGTAGTACTCATACTGCCGCTTGCGGCAGTCCAGCTCCGCTTCCAGCTCCGCTTCCAGCTCCGCTTCCAGCTCTGTGAACTTGTCAAGGATTCGGACAATCTCCTCCTGCACGGGGAGCGGGGGAACGGGAATAGAGAAATCTTCAACAACACTTCTGTCAATGGTAGGCACTCCACCTATTCGTTTTTTTGAAGCAAAATAATCTTCATAACCTGATAAACAATAGTATAGAAACTTATCATTTATGTAATCAACGTGACCTAACCAAAAACTGCCATCAGAACACCAAAACTCTTTATCAATAAATTTAACCCCTCCTATACCTCCTGTATTCACAACAATTGTTGTGTTTTTTGGGGCATTGTATGAATTATATAATCCCAACGGTGTATCTTTACTACCGTGATACACCTCGTATTTACCATCTTCTAATAAATCGCTTTTGGTTAATCGTTTTCCTCTGTGTAGTCCTACACTATCCTTTATGGTCTTATATTCTACCCCGTTATAACAATATTTCTTAATCAGTTCTTCTATCTTGCTCATAGTTAGTCCTCCTGTTCGTAGTAATATGAATAATCAATGCCTTTCAAGAAGAGTTCGCGGTCGTTGATGTTGTCGGTGAGAGCTCCAAAAAGCAGCTGCTTGATGTGTGAGCTGTCTATATGACTTTCTATCATGGCATTGAGATATTCGTTTTTGTCTATCTTACTCCAATCAACACACATTGCCAACCGTTTCTTGAGAATCAAATCCAACCAAATACGGGTGCTTCGGCCATTGCCCTCCATAAAGGGGTGAGCCACATTCATCTCGACGTATTTGTCGGCAATCTCGTCGAAGGTGCTTTCCGGCATCTTCTCTATGGTTTTCAGATTGTCGTGCAAATATTCGGCAAGGCAGAACAGGGTGTTGCCTTTCGTTATTGTCTTTGTGCGTATCTGACCGGCAAAATCGTAAAGTCCGCCAAAGATGTAGGCGTGAATCTGCTGAAGTGCTTTGGTAGTGCCGACTTCAAGAGTCTCCAGTATTCCGCTCCCCCACAACTCGTATGCCTTCTTCTTGCTTTTTCCGTCGATGGTGTTGTCGCTATAGGTAAGCCAGTCAAGAAACTCCGTTGCCTTGCTGTTGGGAATATGCTTGGCTAACTCTTCAACACCTTTTATATCAAGGGTATCGGTTAGTCTTTTCTTGCCATCAGGAGCAAGAAGCTTCAACTGGTTAGTAGCACTAACCACTTCATTTTGCTCCTTCTTCAACTTGGTTTTGAGATATTTCCAGTAGTTTCTTGTCTTTGTATAATCATCCTGCTCATTGATAGCGCCAAGCACATCAACGACGGAGAAGAGCCACTTGTTGGTAGTGGCGTCCCACACCGCCCTTACCTCGTGGTCTTTATAGAATCTAAATGAAATCTTGCTCATCACTCGCATCCATTTTAGGCAGTTTCTTCGTTGACTGTTCAATTTTTTTCTCATCGCTCACAACCCTGCGTTCCATTTTCTTTATGTCTTCGGCAGGAGGCAGTTCCTCGGGTTTTATTCCACGTTTACCCAGCATTTTTTCTTCCTTTTTCGGGTCTCCGTTTTGTGCAATCAGGTAGCAGGCAAAACGGGTGAGCATGAAATCTGAAATTTTCCGTTGAGAACCGCTTCCCAATGCGACCATTTTCGTGACCTCACGAAAATGGTCATCAATATTGATATTCTGTGTTTTACATGATTCGACAGCTCTATTAATAGCAACAACGAAATTTTCCCATCTGGCATATCCCAAGACAGTTTGCAATTCGCGGGCGAACCAGATTTCAACTTGGTCTTTCTGCTCGTTTTCTATATAGTTTGCAATCGCATCAAATGATTCTTTATACCGAGTGATTTTTAGCTTATCCATAATCAAGTGTTATTGTAAAAGTTCTACATTATATTATTGTCTTTCTTTCTGTTGCAGGTAAAACATCTGTTTCTGTGTTTCGATTTCGGCGCGGAGCTCTTCTTCCGTTGGCAGACAGGTCTTGTATTTGGAAGCAAACAACTGCTCGTTACCATTCAGAATGGAATAACGGGCAATGTCTTCGTCGGTGTCGGCGCACAACACGATGCCCAATGTGGGATTGTCGCCTTCAGAACGTTTCAATTCGTCATACATTCTGATATACATATCCATCTGGCCAACGTCTTGGTGTGTTATCTTGCTGGTCTTCAAGTCAATCAATACGAAACACTTCAGAATATAATTGTAAAATACCAAATCAATGTAGTAGTCTTCCTTTTCGGTGTGAATGTGTTGCTGTCGGGCCACGAAAGCGAAACCCTTTCCTAACTCCATCAAGAACTTCTGTAGGTTGGTGATAATGCTCGCCTCCAACTCGCTTTCTGTATAATCGCTACGGCCTTCCAGACCAAGGAACTCCGCTATGACGGGATTTTTTATAAACTCCAGCTTGTCCTGCAAAGCGGAAGTCTTGGTTATCATTTCCTGCTCAACCAGTTCTTTATTCTGCGACAGCAGCATTCGCTGGTAGTATTGCGAAGAAATGTTGCGTTGCAGGGTACGAACACTCCACGTTTGTTCTGCCGCTTCTTTCGCATACCAAAGACGTGCGTCGTCGTTAATTTCCTGTAATAGAATGCGGTAATGCGTCCACGAAAGCAGAACGCCAGATTTTGGACTCGCTGAGTCCAAAATGTCAGATTTTCCACTCAGTGAGTGGAAAATGTCGGGAAAGAGTTTGTAAAAACTCGTAAATTGGTAAAGATTCGTTTTGGTAAACCCTTTGCCATATTCGGCAGTCAGTTCCGCCGAAAGATGCTTTATCACGGCAGCACCATATTCGGCACGGTCTTCGCCACTCAGTCCTTCTTCGGCAATGCGTTTCCCTAACAGCCAGTTGCGTTGCACCAAGGCAACGTTCACGGCGTGGTAGGCATAGCGCTGTGCTGCGCCGATAATCTGTTTGGCATCGTTCACCAAATCAGGCGTGCAAACGTACTGCAATGCTTGCATTGGAGTTTCGTTCTTCAGTTCTTCTATCTTGCTCATAGTTAGTCCTCCTGTTCGTAGTAATATGAATAATCAATGCCTTTCAAGAAGAGTTCGCGGTCGTTGATGTTGTCGGTGAGAGCTCCAAAAAGCAGCTGCTTGATGTGTGAGCTGTCTATATGACTTTCTATCATGGCATTGAGATATTCGTTTTTGTCTATCTTACTCCAATCAACACACATTGCCAACCGTTTCTTGAGAATCAAATCCAACCAAATACGGGTGCTTCGGCCATTGCCCTCCATAAAGGGGTGAGCCACATTCATCTCGACGTATTTGTCGGCAATCTCGTCGAAGGTGCTTTCCGGCATCTTCTCTATGGTTTTCAGATTGTCGTGCAAATATTCGGCAAGGCAGAACAGGGTGTTGCCTTTCGTTATTGTCTTTGTGCGTATCTGACCGGCAAAATCGTAAAGTCCGCCAAAGATGTAGGCGTGAATCTGCTGAAGTGCTTTGGTAGTGCCGACTTCAAGAGTCTCCAGTATTCCGCTCCCCCACAACTCGTATGCCTTCTTCTTGCTTTTTCCGTCGATGGTGTTGTCGCTATAGGTAAGCCAGTCAAGAAACTCCGTTGCCTTGCTGTTGGGAATATGCTTGGCTAACTCTTCAACACCTTTTATATCAAGGGTATCGGTTAGTCTTTTCTTGCCATCAGGAGCAAGAAGCTTCAACTGGTTAGTAGCACTAACCACTTCATTTTGCTCCTTCTTCAACTTGGTTTTGAGATATTTCCAGTAGTTTCTTGTCTTTGTATAATCATCCTGCTCATTGATAGCGCCAAGCACATCAACGACGGAGAAGAGCCACTTGTTGGTAGTGGCGTCCCACACCGCCCTTACCTCGTGGTCTTTATAGAATCTAAATGAAATCTTGCTCATAGTTGTTGTTCTTTCTGTTGAAGGTAAAACATTCGTTTGGGTTTGCGGTAATGCGTCCACGAAAGCAGAACGCCAGATTTTGGACTCAGTGAGTCCAAAATGTCAGATTTTCCACTCAGTGGGTGAAAAATGTCTGGAAAGAGTTTGTAGAACCTAAATATTATCTTGCTCATACCTTAGTCCTCCAGTTCGTAATGGTGTGCTTGTAGGTCAAACAACATTCTTTGCCGTTCTATCTCTTCCTCCAATTCTTTTTCCGTTGGCAAATAGTCAATGTACTTAGAAGCGAAAAGTTGTTTGTTCTCATTCAATACCGAATATCTGGCAATGGTTTTGTCGGTTTCTGTACATAGCAAAATTCCAATGGTCGGATTGTCGTCGGTACGTTTTTTTAAATCATCATACATCCGCACATACATATCCAACTGGCCAATATCCTGGTGGGTCAATGCGTGATTTTTCAGTTCTACAATTACAAAACATTTTAGAATATAATTGTAAAACACTAAGTCGATAAAGAAATTCTGGGTGTCGGTACGTATAAGTTGTTGGCGTGCCACGAAAGAAAACCCCTTGCCAAGTTCAAGAAGGAACGATTGCATTTGGTTAATAATAGCCTGCTCCAATGCTGTTTCTGTATATACCTTATTAGCAGGCAGCCCCAAAAATTCGAGCACGGAGGGATTCTTTATGAAATCAAATTTATTGTTCTGAAAGTCTGCCGTTTTCTTCTGCATCTCATCCGTTACTGGCGTTTTATCTGACGAGGAAAGCAAACGTCTGTAGTAAAGTGTGGAAATGTTGCGGTCAAGTGTTCGGTAAGACCACATTTGTTCGATAGTTTCCTTTAAATACCAATTACGTTCTTCTTCATTTGCGACACGCATAAGTCTTTCGTAATGGCTCCAGCTCAGTTGCTGGAATTGTGCCGACACTGTCGGCAGTTTTTGCGCATCCGATAGTGCCGACAGTGTCGGCACTATCGGTAAGTTCTTGAACATCAAGTAAAATTGCTTGTATTTCCATAAATTCCGTTCCGAAAACCCCTTGCCATATTCCGCTGTCAGTTCTGTCGAAAGATTCTTCATTACCGCAGCACCGTATTCGGCACGGTCTTCGCCTTTCAGTTCTTCTTCGGCAATGCGCTTTCCGAGCAGCCAGTTGCGTTGCACCAAGGCAACGTTCACGGCGTGGTAGGCATAGCGCTGTGCTGCGCCGATAATCTGTTTGGCATCGTTCACCAAATCAGGCGTGCAAACATATTGCAATGCTTGCATTGGAGTTTCGTTCTTCGGTTTATCTATTTTGCTCATAACTCTACAACTCTTTATAAAGCATTTGACCTTTCGCTGTCAGCAGATAGCATTGGCGTGGGTGGCGTGGGGAATCTGGATAAAGCATACTAACGTAACCTTCCGCCAAGGCAGGGGAAAGGTAGAGATTAAGGAAATTTGGACGATGCTTGAGAGACAACTCGTCCATCATCTGCTTTATTGAACACTCTTTGTAACCAATAATTTTAATCAATTTCACTATGTTCGGGTCGTTGCACACCAGCTTGTTTGGTACTTGTTCGGTACTTGTTCGGTACTTATTCGATACTTGTTCGGTTTCTACTATATCAAGCCGTGGTTGCACCTTAAACTCTTGTGGTGGATTGATTACGAGATAACGGTTTTTCAGCACCCATTGTTCGCCGAGTAACATATTGCGAAGGAAGCGCTCCAAGAACACTTGGTCGTAGTCAATGCCAAGAGCAGAGTTCTTATAGTTGGCGCGTACCAGAGCATTGCGGAAATACCACGAATGTTCAGCAAACATATCGTTGGTCACTTTGTAGCCAATAGAACGCATATACTGGATAAGGAACACTGCGGTAGTACGTGTGTTTCCCTCGCAGAACGGATGTATCTGCCACAATCCCGATGTAAAGCGGCAGAGATGCTTAATCTTCTCGTCATCGCTGAGTCCTTTGTAACTGAAATCTTTCTCCTGTTGAATGTCGTAATCAAGGGCACGACGCAAATCTTCCCAATTCAAATAGTTCACTGTCTCACCATTCAACACCCATTCCTTCTTCGAGATGTCATACTTTCTCAACTGCCCTGCATGTTTGAATACGCCCTCGAATATTCTGCGGTGAGTAGCAATGTAGCCGTTGGTGTTAAAAGCAAGAGTGTTTGTTGAGAGTATCCGTTTGATGTTTGCCGATGTCTTATCGGCTTCTTCATCATTCTCCTCTATCTTATCCCTGTTGGCAGCACTTGCATAGTATGAGTGCAACAAATCCTGCACCTCATCCATAGTGATGTCACCCTCAATGTTTCTGCGGGCCACATCAATGAGGTACTGCGAAGGCGTCATACCGTCCACAGCTTGCAATCCTATGGCCGTTTTCCACTGCTCTGCACTTATGGCAGCTTCTGGTTCACCTTGTCGGATGTATTCGTCGAAATCGATGTATAGTTGTTTTGCCATAAGTATTATAGTTCCTTTATTATTTCGTCAATCTGCATTCTCAATTCGTTCTCGTGGGCCACAATCTCTTCAATTTTCGCATTCAGTTCTGCAATATCCACCAGTTCCCTTGTGTCTTCCTGCTCAACGTATGAGGAGACGGACAAGTTGTAGTCGCCCTCGGCAATCACATCGTTGCCGACCAATTTACATTGATACTGAACATCTTTTCTGTCGGCGAACATTTGCACGATATGCTCGATATTCTCCGGAGTGAGTTTGTTGTTGTTGGTTATCTTCACGCACTCTTTACTGGCATCTATGAAGAGTGTGGCGTTGTCTTTCTTACTCTTTTTCAGCACCATGATGCAGGTGGCGATGGAGGTTCCGAAGAAAAGATTGTCGGGCAGTTGAATGATACAATCCACGTAGTTGTTGTCGATGAGATACTGACGGATTTTTTTCTCCGCGCCGCCGCGATACATCACGCCGGGGAAACAGACGATTGCCGCTGTTCCATTGGTGGCCAACCAAGCCAAAGAGTGCATGATGAAGGCGAGGTCGGCCTTGCTCTTCGGGGCGAGCACGCCCGCCGGTGCATAGCGCGGGTCGTTTATCAATGTGATGTCGTCGTCGCCCTTCCAATGGATGGAATACGGTGGATTGGAGACTATCATTTCGAAAGGCTCGTCGTCCCAATGCTGAGGACTCAACAAAGTATCTTCACAGGCTATATCGAATTTATCGTAGTCGATATCGTGAAGGAACATATTGATTCTGCACAAGTTATATGTCGTGAGGTTGATTTCCTGTCCGAAGAAGCCCTGACGCACGTTGTCTTTACCGAGAATTTTTGCAGCTTTCAGGAGAAGCGAGCCTGAGCCGCACGCCGGGTCATAGACTTTGTTGACTTCTGTCTTCCCGACGGTGGCTATTTTAGTGAGGAGTTCCGACACCTCTTGCGGAGTGTAGAACTCGCCGCCCGACTTGCCGGCGTTTGATGCGTACATACCCATCAGATATTCGTAGGCATCGCCGAAAGCGTCGATGGTATTATTCTGGTAATCACCAAGTTTCATCGACTGAACGCCTCTAAGTAACTTGACGAGTTTCTCATTTCTCTTGACGACGGTAGTGCCTAACTTGTTGCTGTTGACATCCAAATCGGCAAACAGACCTTTGAAGTCGTCTTCGCTCTCGGAACCTTTGGCGGAATTTTCTATTGCCGCGAAGATTTTTTCCAAAGTCATATTGAGATCGGGGTCGGCATCGCACACTTTGCAGACGTTGCAGAACAACTGACTCGGCAGGATAAAGAAGCCCTTCACACCCACCATCTCCCTGCGGGCGTCTTCTGCCGTGACATCATCAAGGTCGGCGTAGTTGAAGTCCTTGTTGCCGCTCTCCCATTCGCCTTTATTGATGTAGTTGGTGATGTTTTCGCTGATGTATCTGTAAAAAAGCATTCCCAAGATATAAGACTTGAAGTCCCATCCATCTACGGAGCCTCTCATCTCGTCGGCGATCGCCCAGATAGTGCGGTGCAGTTCCGCCCTTTCCATTTCCTTCTTATTGTCTGCCATAATGTTTATACGTCGTTATTTATTCAGAATCAAATATTTATCAGTATATTTTTTACGAAAAATAGGAACAACCTATCTGAGGCTGTTCCTTAAAAACGTGTTGCCTTTTGATGAACGACTAATGGTTTCCGCAATGACAACCGCAGTCGCAGTCGTCGTGCTCGTCGCCGCAATGGCAGTCGTCACCGCAATGGCAGTCATCATGTTCGCAGCCGCAGCCCATGTCGAAATCCTTCTCGCTGACCATTCTGACATCGAGAATCTCGCCCGTAAAATAAAGCGGAACGCCTGCTAATTCGTGGTTAAAGTCAACCGTGACTTTTTCGAGGCCGATATTCAGAATCTTGCCGCTGACGGGGCCGTTGTTGGTGTTGAACCAGACCTGCGCGCCGACTCTGCAGAGTTCTTCGTTCAGTTTGCCGTTCTCGATGAAGATGTTCTTATCGACTTCGATTATATTCTCTTTTGACGGTTCGCCGTAACCTTCTTTTGGCGTCAGGCCGAAAGCGAAAGTGTCGCCGGGTTCCTTTCCTGCGAGGTTTTCTTCAAATTTGGGCAGAAGCATTCCGTGACCGAAAACGGCCTCAAAAGGTTTGTCTTTCTTCACTTCCTGAATAACTTCGCCGTCAACTGTCTCGCGATGCAAGACATACGTCATTGTGACTACAGTGTTTGCTGCAACTTTCATGTTTATCTGTTTATAGGTTAAAATATTTTTCTAACAAGCCAGTCGGCCGTTATGAGTAGCAAAATTACTAAAAACAACGATTTGACCGACACTATATCTGTGAATTTCGTTTCGATTCTTCTCACGGGCGTTATTTTTTCGTCTCCGCTTAGTACATCCGTCAGTTCGCAAATCTCATTTTGAAAAACATGCCGTCCTCCTGCCGATGAAGCCAAACGCCGCATCAGGCCGTAGTCAGCCGTCAGCCTTTCGGCTTCGATGCCGGCATCCGTCACCACGAAGACGCCCTGCCTCCGATACGACACTCCTTTATATGTTGCCGACACCACAAACGGATAGACTCCTTCGCCAAGCCGCCCGAGGTTGATATGATAGCCTTCGTCGTCAGCCGAAAAGACACGCCGCCGCCCCGAGACTTCGAGATTAAGTTCCGACTCAGTGGTCGGTTCGCCCGCCGGATTCACCAGCGCAGCATCCATAACGACATCTTCACCGACGGAATAAGCGTCTCTGTATGAAAGAGTTACGTCATTTTTATCTTTGGTTGCGAGATAACTCACTGCCTTGCGGAAGATGTCGTCAAAGATTTCGTGCGTGCCGTCTCCGTAGGCCTCGCGCAAAGCCCACTGCCAAAATCCCGTTCCGAAGATAACGGCCGTATGCCTCGGTTTTCCGAAGAAGGCGAACAGCGGCGTCTCTGTCGGGACACCCGAGATGCTCATGAAGGCAACGGTCTGCTGTGCCGAACGCGAAGTAAAATCAATATGCGGAACTGACAAGGGCGGACATTTGCCGAACCAAGCACGCGCTTCCGACGGCATCGTGAAGAGACCAAACGACTCGTTGAAGACGGGAGTGACTGAAAGCGGAGTCGAGACGGCACCGCGTTTCACATCAAAAACGCCGTTTAAACTTTTGTTTATCAATCTATTAAAAGCATCAACATCGGTATTTGCCCCGACGATGAACATCACCGGCAGTTCGGGACGCGCGTTAAGAAAAGCCGCTATTCTGTCTGTCTCGCCGACATCACCATTCGTTGAAGGTATGTCGTGAAAAGCAATCAGGTCGCAATGGCGCAGAGTGTCGAGACAGTCGAGGTCGGTGTAGGCCACAAACCGGCAGACACCTTCGGAAGCCCTACGCAGCGCCGCAACGTCGGGATGCGGAGCTCGCTCAATAACGACAACATCATATTGTCTGTCAACAACTTCGACAAAAATATTCTTTTCAGATTTGATTTCGTCCCCCGATTCGTCCGATGACGAAACCGCGATTTTTATCTCGTGAACGCCTTCTTCGTCGGCACTAAAGTCGAAGTCGAGAGTCTTTGAAAAATCGTTTGAACCGACTTTGACGTTTTTGCTTTTGACAACAGCACCATCTATGGAAACCATCGTAAGCAATTGTTCATCAGCACAATTTGTAGCATTGACCGTAACGCGCACGACGAAATCGGAACCTTTCGGCACCTTTTCATTACATATTGCATTTTTGACCCATACAGTACGATGTCGCGCCGTATCGCCCACGGTGACGGTATAAAGATGACACGGAAGCGTCGCTGTAACAGCTTCCGGACTACCACCGGCGTTGTAAAGTCCGTCGGAGAGAAGCACGACGGCGGCGAGATTCTGCCCGTAATAACGCCTCGTGACATCTGACAACGCACTCGTTATATTCGTCGTTTCGCCGCCGAAATCAACGACTTCGACATCGCATTTTTCCTTCAAGGCAGAGACAAGGGAATCTGTTTTCAGTGGAAGCGCATTCTTATAAAACGCAGAATCACGACCGAGAGAAAGCGACCGTGAAACGTCATTCAAAATCGCCACAACAGGCTTATCGACGACGACATCTTCAGTTTTTACCAAAGGATTTATCATCAGGACGACAAGCAGTACGGCGACGCTGATTCTAAGGAAAGCGAGCACGACGCGCTTCATCAGATTCGTTTTTTTCAAATGATTATCAACGTCAAAATCATGCTAACAGTGCATTCCGCCGCAGACGCTTATGACCTGTCCGGTGACATAATCGGAGAGGTGCGAAGCGAGGAAGACTGCCACATTTGCCACGTCGTCGGGTGTTCCGCCGCGTCGGAGCGGTATATTTGATTCCCAAGCCTGCTTAATCTCGTCGGGAATGTCCTTCGTCATATCGGAAATGATGAATCCGGGTGCGATGGCGTTATGTCTGATATGCCTCACGCCCATCTCTTTGGCGGCTGCTTTAGTGAAGCCGATGATGCCGGCCTTCGATGCGGCGTAGTTGCACTGGTTGACGTTTCCGGCGAGGCCGACGACGCTGCTCATATTGATGACGCTGCCGCAATTCTGCTTCCACATGACGGGCTGCACAGCCTTTGTATAGTTGAAAACCGACTTCATATTGACGTTGATGACGGCGTCCCACTGACTTTCGTCCATGCGTTTAAGCGCAATGTCCTTGGTAATGCCGGCATTGTTGACGAGGATGTCGATACGACCGAAGTCAGCCACGACTTTATCAACGGTTTCTTGAGCCTCTTTAAAGTCGGCAGCATTGGAAGCATAAGCCACGCATTTAACGCCCTTTGCAGCGATTTCAGCACGTGTTGCTTCGGCCATTTCATTGATAATCAAATCTGTAAAGGCTATATCGCAGCCTTCTTCCGCGAAATGCAGGGCGATAGTCTTGCCTATTCCGCGTGCTGCCCCTGTGATAAGGGCTACTTTTCCTGTTAAAAGACCCATTTTTTATTGATTTGAAAAGTGCAAAAATAAGAAAATTTCTTTACTTTTGTACCATTTTATAACACGATGAAATTTTTGGTCATACAGACGGCATCCATAGGCGACGTTATCCTCGCCACAGCTCTCATTGAGAAGCTTCACGACACATATCCCGATGCCGAAATCGACTTTCTCATAAAGAAGGGTTACGAGAACCTTTTCAGCAGTCATCCCTTCCTTAACGAATTGATTGTCTGGAATAAAAAGAACGACAAATACCGCAATCTCTTTCAGATTCTGAAAAAAATACGCGGCAGGAAATACGATGCCGTAGTGAATGTCCAGCGTTTTGCGGCGACAGGACTTTTGACGGCATTCAGTAAGGCGAAGATGAAAATCGGATTCGACAAAAACCCGTTCAGCTGCTTTTTCAACAAAAAGGTGAAGCACATCATCGGCGACGGGAGGCACGAGGTTCAGCGCAACCAGGAACTTATCGCCGACATCACCGACGGCGTTCCGGCAAAGCCGAGACTTTATCCCACGGAACAAGATTTCGACAACGTGAAACAGTTCAAGACGCGTGAATATATATGCATCGCGCCATGCTCGTTGTGGTTCACCAAACAGATGCCCGAAGAGCAATGGACCAAGTTCGCCGCCTCACTGCCGAAAGGTTTGAAAGTCTTTCTTCTCGGCGGAAAAGACGACAACGACATCTGCGAAAGGATAAGAATCAGATCGGGAAACGAAGACATCACGAACCTCTCGGGACAGTTGTCGCTGCTGCGTTCCGCCGCCCTCATGCGTGACGCGAAGATGAATTTCGTCAACGACTCTTCACCGATGCACCTTGCCGCTTCGCAAGATGCTCCTACGACGGCCGTCTTCTGCTCAACCACAACGGATTTCGGCTTCGGTCCGCTGTCATCAGATTCGCGCGTCGTCGAGACGAGAGAAAAGCTCGAATGCCGTCCGTGCGGACTTCACGGCTTCAAACAATGCCCGAAAGGTCATTTCAAATGTGGTTATACAATTGATTTACAAGAGTTAACAGAAAGATTATGAACGAATCAGAAGAAATAAGGCACTGCGTCGAATTATTATTGAAAGGCAAAGTCATCATCTATCCGACTGACACCATCTGGGGTCTCGGATGCGACGCAACCAACGCGAAAGCCATCGACAAACTCTTCAAAATAAAGAACAGGCCTGAAAACAAAAGCCTCATCATCCTCGTTGACAGTGTTGAGAGAATCAAAGATTATGTCTGTAATGTACCACCAATCACTGCAGACCTAATCGGAGCCGCAAAGAAACCGCTCAGCATAATCTTCGACAAAGGCAAGAACCTCGCTAAGAACGTCTCCGCCGACGAAACGGTCTGCGTCAGAGTCGTGGGCGACGGCTTCTGCGGAAAACTGATAAAGGCACTCGGAAGGCCTATCACATCGACTTCGGCAAACATGTCGGGAGAGCCGTCGCCCAAGACTTTCGGCGACATCAGCGAGAAACTGAAAAACGCTTCCGACTACGTCGTAGAACTATACAGAGATGTCGCGAAAAGCCCGAAACCATCAACAATTATTAGGCTTCACGACAATAACGAGTTCGACATCATCAGAAGTTAAAAAGAATTTTGAGAAATGAAGAACATCATCATCACAATAGCGTTCACTATTTCAATGTTGGCGGCTGCCGCACAATCAACCGACTGCCGACAATCTGCCAACAAATTCGGAAATATCTTATATCTTATTGAATCACAATACGTTGACACGACAAATGTAAGCACGTTGACTGAAGAAGCCATCGTCGCCATGCTCAAGAAATTAGATCCGCATTCGTCGTACATACCGAAAAAGGACGTCGCGAAAATGAACGAGTCACTTCAAGGCTCGTTTGAAGGCATCGGCGCATCATTCCAGATAATCAGAGACACTATCGTCATCACGGAACCCATCATGGACGGGCCTGCGGAGAAGATGGGACTGCAACGCGGCGACAAGATAATCTCCATCGACGGCGAAAATTCATGCGGCAAATTCGTCAATACCGACTTCGTGACATCGCACCTGAGAGGAAAAAAAGGCACCGCCGTAAACGTGGAGATAGTCAGAAACGGCATCGAAAAGCCTTTCAACATACGCATTGTGCGCGACAAAATCCCGATTAAGTCGGTCAACGTCTATTTCATGCTCGACAAAAAAACGGGCTACATCAAACTCGACCGTTTCGCGAAAGACTCTTATAATGAAGTTGTTGAGGCACTTAGAGAACTTCAGAAAGAAGGCTGCCGCTCGCTCGTTTTCGACCTGCGCAGCAACGGTGGCGGACTGCTCAACGTGGCCGTTGACATCTGCAGCATCTTCCTCCCGAAATACAGCAACGTCGTTTATACACAAGGCGTTCACAACAGAAAGACCTTTATCAGGACAGATCGCGAACCCGTCTTCCCCGACGGCGAACTCATCGTCCTTATCGACGAACATTCGGCATCAGCAAGCGAAATCGTCTCCGGCACCATGCAGGACTGGGACAGAGGAACCATCGTCGGACGACGCTCCTTCGGCAAAGGCCTCGTCCAAAAACCTTACGACCTCGCCGACGGCTCGCAAATCAGACTGACAATCTCAAGATATTACACGCCGTCAGGACGATGCATCCAAAAACCTTACGACAAAGGCACCGACTATTATCTCGAAGACGGCAAACGCAGAGCCGAAAACGGAGAATATTTCCACGCCGACAGCATACATTTCGCCGACTCGCTGAAATATGAAACTCTCGTAAAACACCGCATTGTCTATGGCGGAGGCGGAATCATGCCCGACATCTTCATCCCCGCCGACACATCACAATCGTCAAAACTATATATTGAACTTGCAAAAAAGCTGATATTCAGCAATTTCTCCATCGATTATATTGAAAAACACAAAGATTATCTGAACAAGAAATTCAGCAAATACGACACTTTTAACAAGAAATTTCAGGTTAACGACGACGTGATTTCAGAATTTAAGGCCTACGCGGAAAAAGATGGCGTTCAATGGAACGACGAACAATTCGAGCACTCACGCCAAATCATCGAAAACCGCATCAAAGCACTGATTGCCAGAGCCTTATTCGGAACGTCAGCCTATTATAAAACCGTTCTGCAGGAAGACGACGTGTTAAATAAAGTTGAAAACGAAATATTATGAAGAAAATACATTTTATCATCTTGATGACAATCCCGTTTTTCTTCTCTTGTGGAAATGAAAAGAAAACGAACTCCAATGCGATAACTTTTTCTGTTAATAAATTAAGTTTCAACATGATTCCCGTTGACGGAAGTAACTTCAGCATTGGTGAGACCGAAGTGACGATTGGACTATGGAAGAGTATCATGGGGACAAATCCGGGATATTTCAACGGTGATGAAAAGCCTGTCGAGAGAGTCTCGTGGAACGATGTTCAGGTCTTCATCAAGAAACTCAACGCGATAACGGGAAAAAACTTCAGGCTGCCGACGGAGGCCGAATGGGAGTTTGCCGCGAAAGGCGGAAGCGCGTCGAAAGGCTTCAAATACAGCGGAAGCGACGATTTAAACGAGGTTGGTTGGTATTACGACAACGGCGACGAACGCACTCATCCCGTCAAGGAGAAGAAGGCCAACGAACTCGGAATCTACGATATGAGCGGCAATGTGGCGGAATAGTGTGCCGACACGACATCAGACGACGGCAGATCTTATCGCGGCGGCGGATGGTACAGCATGGCCAAAGGCTGCCAAACAGACAAAAAGAACAGCTATGATCCTTCAATGGCATATAACTACTTGGGATTCAGAATATTATTAGACAATCAAAAATAAACACAAAAAACAAAACGCAATGAAAAGTAACTACAATTGGAAGTTCTGTACTGTCGGCGGCGTGACGCGCGTCAGCATTGAGACAGGCGAAGACATCGCCCATCTTCATGAACTCGACCAGAAAATGTGGACAGTTTTAAGCTGCCCAACGACAGGTCTCGAATTCGACAAGAAGACACTCGGCTATTTAGACCTCGACCATGACGAAAAAATACGCGTCAACGAGGTTATTGCCACGTCACAATGGATCACGTCGGTCATCAAAGACCCCGAACTGCTTGTAAAACAGTCGGACAGCATCGCGCTAAGCGACTTCAACACCGACAACGCAGACGGTCTCAGACTCCGCAACTCGGCAAAACAGATTCTCGACTATCTCGGTAAAGAAGGCGAGACGATTTCCGTTTCCGACACATCGGACAGCACTGCCATCTTCGCTAAGACCAAGTTCAACGGCGACGGCATCATCACACCGCAAAGCACCGACGACGAAGCTTTGAAAGGCCTCATCAGTAACATCGGCAACACCGAAGGCACGCAGACCGATCGAAGCGGCGAACAAGGTATCAACGCCGACATCATTGAGAAGTTCTACGCCGACGCACAAGCCTTCGCCGCATGGCAGGCCGATGCAGACAGCCGTAAAGCAGAAGTATTTCCATTCGGTGACAAGACGGCAGACGCATTCAACGCATTCACGGCACTCGATGCAAAAGTCCGCGACTTCTTCATGCGCTGCAAACTCATCAACTTCAACGACGCAGCGACAACGGCACTCGACGTCTCCGTGGCTAAAATCGAGACCATCAGCGGCAGCGACCTCTCCAAATGCGACGGCGAGATAGCCACCTACCCCATCGCCAGACCCAACGGTGACGGCAGACTCAACCTCACCAACGGCATCAACCCGACATGGAAAGGCAGCCTCAACAGCTTCAACGCGCTCATCGGCAACCGTTTCGCCAACGAGATAACGGAAGACGGATGGAACGAGATAGCGGCAGCATTAGCACCTTACAACGCATGGACGACGGCTGAAGCAGGCTCGGCAGTCAAAGGACTCGGCCTCGACACCATAAAACAGATTCTTTCAGAAGACAGGAAGAAAGACCTTCTCGCACTCATCGAACAGGACATTGCACTCAAGACCGAAGCCGAAGGCATCGACGCCGTTGACAAGATGCTCCACATCTACCGCGACTTCTACGCCTTCCTGAAGAACTTCGTTACATTCAAAGACTTCTATTCGCGCAAATGCGAGAGTTTGGCTATGTTCCAGGCAGGACGACTCTTCATCGATCAACGCAGCTGCGACCTCTGCATCAGGGTGAGCGACATGAGCGGACACGGCAACATGGCAGGTCTCAGCGGAATGTTCCTCATCTATTGCAACTGCGTCTCGAAGGTCAGAAACGCCACAATGACCATTGTTGCCGCGATGACGGAAGGCAATATCGAGAACCTTCGCGAAGGCAAGAACGCCATCTTCTACGACCGCGACGGACAAGACTGGGATGCCAAAGTGATAAAAATCGTCGATAACCCGATCAGCGTGAAGCAGGCTTTCTTATCACCATACCGCAAGTTCGGAAACTTCATCAACGAGCAGATTAACAAGTTCGCCGCCGACAAAGACAGCAAGGTCATGAGTGAAGCGACGGGCAAGTTCTCGGAGACGACGACCACGGTAGCCGAACAAGGCGCGGCAGCACCGAAGCCGGCTTTCGACATCGCCAAGTTCTGCGGAATCTTCGCCGCAATAGGCATGGCATTAGGCTATATAGGTACAGTTCTTTTAGCGGCCTTCACGGGCTTCATCAACCTCACATGGTGGAGGATGATTATAGCTCTTGCTGCCGTGATACTCATCATATCCGGCCCTGCGATGCTTCTCGCGTGGCTCAAGCTGCGCCGCCGCAACCTCGGTCCAGTCCTCAACGCCAACGGCTGGGCCATCAACAGCAAGGTTCTCGTCAATGTGAGATTCGGTGCCACGCTGACCTCAACGGCGAAATATCCTAAAATCAAGTTCGTCGATCCTTTCGCGAAGAAGAAGATGTCAACGGGCAAGAAGATAATGTGGTGGTCGATAGCCATCATCGGAGCCGCCGTCATCACGCTCGGCATTCTCTACCTCACCAAAGTCCCGATTCCGTTTATCGGACAATACATTCAGTAAAGGCGCGATTCATCGCGACTTAAAAAGATGAGCGGGTGCTAAAATCAGCACCCGCTTTTTTTGACATGATTTATAGAAACGCTCTTAATATTATTGCTGTCCGATAAAAACTGAAAACTGCTGAAAAGGATTTATAACCCATTGATTCACAGCAATGCCCTGATTCAAAGACAAGCTCACCTCAGTCAAAAAGAGTCGAACCTCATGATTACGACGCGCAGCATCACAACCAGATGAACCCACACATCGAAGCGTTTCGTGTAACGTTCCCCGCCGTTCTCGCGGCTTATTTGAAAGATTTTTGACTTGTCAAGCAATTTTATCACCTGACCATAGAGCGGCTGTCCGAAACAAATGTGTACCTTTGCCCATGTTATTTTTGATTTTGTTAGCACAACAAAAATAACACAAAGGGTTGATTTCACAAATTTGAAATCAACCCTTATTTACGAATGATTCAATCTAGCCATAGCAATAATCTTCTCAGCTTAGTGTTTCAGACAAATATCTTTGGCAAAACTAAAGAACGAGGGCAAGGCGGAAGCCATAAATGCTGTTCCTATAGTTAGGATGGTCATTGCACCGATTCGAGACACGGCAGCTCTCCGCGTTGCTGCCCCTGCTACCGCTGCGGAAAACGCGGCCCGGACCCGATGACGGACCCTGAGGATTTGTCTGAGGATCGCTCCCGTAGCTGCCGTACCAGCCCTGACACCACTCATACACGTTGCCGCTCATGTCGTATATACCGAGCTCGTTGGGCGATTTCGTGCCTACAGGGTGAGCCTTACCACCGCTGTTGTTTGCGTACCACGCCACGTCATCTATGATGTTGCTCCCGCTGTACCTGTATCCCATGCTCTTGCTTCCACCGCGGGCTGCGTACTCCCACTCCGCCTCCGTGGGCAGACGAAAGTTCACACCAGTCAGCTGGTTCAGCTTCCTGACGAAGCTGTAGCAGTCATCCCAGCTAACATAATATGCGGGATAGTCATCACCCACGCCACAGCTGTCGCTCGGTGCCGGACCAGGCCACGAGCCCATCACAGCAAGCCACAGATCCTGAGTAACCTCGAACTTCCCGATGTAGTAGTCGCTCAATGTCACGTTGTGAGCCGGCTTCTCGTTACTTTCGGCATCGCTGCCCTGCTCCGGGGTTGCCCCCATGACGAACGCGCCGCCTTCAACAGCCACCATATCAAAGGAAACGCCGTTAACCGTAAAAGTCTTGACGACGTTGCTCGGCTCTTCATCGTCCTTTTCGCACGATACGCATAGTGCCATAGCAACGCATGCCATAACCACAGCCAATGTTTTGAAATGTCTTTTCATTTTTAAATCCCTTGTTCGTGTCGGGCACAACTTCTTGATTGTTATTTATTTTAACTATATGGTTTTCAAACTGCAAAGGTAAAAATTTTCTTCATAAACGATACGCTTACAGCATTTTTTTGCGGAATATTTTCAACATCTTTTCCCGGAATTATTTTTCTCCCGAAGATTGCGCAGATTGACACCGACAATTACTGTGCGCCAGCCGCTTTCAAACTTTACAGACTAAAAATCCTCTTCCGTCAGGAACGTCCGCAGATGGATGTGCGTTATGCCGTCGTAATCGCTTTTTGTCAGAAGCGGGTTCATCGAAATCACATATTTCGGATAGTTGTCCTTTATCGAGCCGAGGTTGCCGAACTCGCGCTTGCGGGTCTCGTCCGCCGCAATAAGATACGAGGCCTGCACATAAATCAGTTTCCCGTTCGGTTTTGAACATACAAAATCTATTTCACCAGACGGCAGCTTGCCTACTTTCACCGTGTATCCGAGTCTCACAAGTTGCTGGAACACAATATTTTCTATAACTTTTTCAATGTCTTTTTCCCGCGTTCCGCCAGCCAGCGTGTTGCGCAGTCCGTGGTCTTCAAAATAAAATTTGTCGTTGTTTTCAAAAAGACGCTTACCGTGAATGTCAAATCTGTTCACCTTTTTGATCATATACGCCTCGCAAAGATATGAGATGTAATTCATTATCACTGTTGAAGTTACTGATTCTTTCTGCGATTTCATGAATTTCGAAATGCTGTTTGCCGACACAAGCTGTCCCGTGTTGTCGGCTAAAAAACGCACCAAATTCTCCAAAAACTGAACGTTTCTGATTTCATGACGCATTATCACATCTTTGAGCAATACAGTGTTGTAAATATCTGAATGATATTCTCTTACATCATCTTCCTCAAGCCCCATCTTCACAAGTCCCGGAAGTCCGCCGTATTTCATGTATTTTGCAAGTGAGTCTTCACTGTCTTGGAGTTTATGAAATTGTAAAAATTCGAGATAACTCAACGGCTGAATGTAAATTTCCTTATACCTTCCTCCGATTAATGTTGTCAAATCGGAACTCAACATCTTGGCGTTGCTGCCCGTAATGATAATGTCGGTATTGACTTCAGTGCGGTAACTTCTGATGCTTCGCTCAAAGCCTTCAATGTCTTGAACCTCATCGATGAGAATGAAATTATGCTTGCCTTTATCAAAGCGTTCTTCAATAAAATCGTTTAAATCATTGTAATTCTTCATGTTATCAAATTCACGTTTTTCCTTGTCAATGAAAATGACATTGTTTCCGCTGTCAGACATCTTCTGATTGCGGACAATCTGCAACATACAGCTCTTCCCCACCCTGCGCTGCCCGACAAGAACTATAATTGTCTCTTTACCAATATATTTCTCAATTTTATCGAGATAAGACTGTCTGATAATTTCACACATATTTCTTTTATACTTTAAATTTTTGACAAAAATACAAAATATTTCTTTTATACTTTAAATTTTTGACAAAAATTAAAAAACCTCTTCTATACTTTGATTTTTTTGTAAAAATTCAAAATATTTCTTTTATAAAAGAAATTTTGCGAAATTTTCAAATATTTTACTTCTACACCGACAATTTTCGAAAAGCCTTCCCGATGTTTTTTGAAATGTCGCTCGCAATCAGCGACTCCAGACCGTTTTCGGAGGCCGCGATGTCGCCAGCCAAGCCGTGGAGATAGACACCGAGCAAAGCCGCTTCTTCCGGTGTATATCGTTGAGCCACAAGCGACAATATAATTCCAGTCAGCACATCGCCGCTTCCGGCAGTCGCCATTCCGGGATTGCCTGTCGTGTTGAAGAAACATGCGCCAGTCGGGAAAGTGACGGCAGTGTTCGCGCCTTTAAGCACGATTATCAGGTTGTATTTGCGCGACATTTCCCGCTGAAGCTCAAGGCGTTGCAGCGAGTTTTCCGTTTTCCCGAACAAACGTTCAAACTCTTTCGGGTGAGGTGTAATTATCGTTCTTTCCGGCAGGAACGCGAGCCACGTCTTGTTTTCGGAAATGATGTTCAAGGCATCGGCGTCAAGTACCAACGACACTTTCGTCTCCTGAATCAGGCGTTTCAAAGCGTTTGCCGTTTCGGGATGTTTTCCAAGTCCCGGCCCCGCTCCTATCGCCGTATAGTTTAATAAATCAGGGGGGGTCGAAAAACAGTCTTCAGATTCATCAATGCTCATCATCGCTTCCGGAAGATAAACCTGCAATGGAAGCGTCGCCGACTTAGGCAGATGCGCGGTCAGCAGTCCGACGCCGCTTCTCATGCACGACTCCGCCGCCAACAACGCCGCCCCGGTCTTTCCCGTCGAGCCGGCGATGAGCAACGCATGACCGTAAGTACCTTTGTGTGAATGCTTTCCGCGGCGGTGAACCATCGGCCTCACGACTTCGTTTGCCGCGAGAAAATTGACACTCTCGACTTTCTCGATGTAATCGGGATGAATCTTAATATCGAGGACTTCCCAGTTTCCCACGAAAGGCTCGTTTTCGGGCAGCAGAAACGCCAATTTCGGAAACTGGAACGACAAAGTGTAATCCGGCCGGAATGTGTATTTCGATGTCGCGAAACCGTCGCCGTTCAAGCCTGAAGCAATGTCGATGGCAATTCTAACCGCATGATTGTCATTAAGATGATCTACCATCTCTGCCGCAAGTCCTTCAAGCGGACGTGTCAGTCCGGAGCCGAACATCGCATCAATGACGACATCGGAATCCGATATTTCAGGGAAATCATTTTTTGAAAAAACGTCATGAATCACCGAAGGATTAAGGACTTTCAACCTTTCATAATTAACGAGGCAGTCGTGGCTCATTTTTTCGCCGACATGGACGAGGAACACCTCCACATCATAATGTTTTTGGCAGAAAAGTCGTCCCAACACGAAACCGTCGCCGCCGTTGTTGCCCATTCCGCAGAAAATCATGATTTTATGATTAGACTGGAAATTAAAATGGTTTTCAATCCAGTCGAACGCCGTCGTTGCTGCGCGTTCCATCAAATCGACAGACGTAATCGGTTCTTTCTCAATGGTAAAGGCATCAGCTTCACGAGCATTTCTTATTGTCGGGATCTTCATGATTCAAAATTTCGCAAATTTAAACAAATAATCAAGGTGACTTCTCATTTCTTTTTCGAGTATGTCGCCTTAATATTGCCATTCATTGGGATTTTTGGAAATCATTTAAAATGAGTTCAATAAATCAAATCACCTCCCACTCGGTGATATTCTTCTTTTCGGAAGAGAACCCGACTCCGATTTTAAATAACTTTCTCGAATCGGCGGCGTAAGGCTCCGCATAGCCTTTATCTTCTATTTGCTTCAACGCTTCCCTCGCAGTGCCGTCCAATTTGAACTCGAAAACATAAACGTAGTCGGCTGTTTCAACGATGATGTCGGCTCTTCCTCTCGAATTTTCCTTTTCCGTCAAAGTTGTATAGCATGATAACAATCTGAATATCAGATACAAAGTGTAATGATAATGACTCTCGTAGCTCCAGACGCGCTGCTGATAGTTGGCGTCGTACGGTATTGAGGCGAAAAAGCCAGAAAGCGCGTCACGCATGTCGTCGAGGCGGCATTCGTAAAGCATGTCAGATATATTGAGAATCAGTGAGTCGGTGTTAGCCATTACTGAAAAGTAGTCGTTGGCCAGCAGTGTCATGAAACCGTCCTGCACTTCGACATTCGGATAATCGAGCGTGTAAAAAGTCTTGAAATTTCGGCTGATTCGGTAGTCTTTTATCGTGAGGTAGCCACTCTGATAAATCATCGCGAGAGGGTCTTCAGAATCCGCCTTATAATCCATGAAATAGATACATTCATATTGGCGGCTCAGTATTTCACGAATGTCGGTCTTGTTTCGGTCGAGAAGCTTCACCAGGTACGTCGGCGTCCCCGACCTGAACCAGTAGTTATTTAACTTCTTCTCCGACAACGCATTGAGAACGCTGAATGGGTTAAAAATGTCTATCATACCCTTGTCGGACGATCCTTCGGAGAAATGATAGCCGTCGTACTGGCTCTTAAAACGCAGATACATCTCATCCTTGCTGCATTTGTACAATTGCGCCATCGCCATTATTTCGCCGTCGAAGTATTCTTTAAGCTCGTCCTTCGTGATGCCGCAAAGCGCATCGAACTGCGGGTTCATGCTGATGTCCTCAGGCTGGTTGAAGCCGCTGAACACGCTCACCTGCGAGAACTTGGTCACGCCGGTGAGAAGCACAAAGCGAAGATGCTCGTCGGCGGCCTTGAACGTACCGTAGAACTCTTTAAGCACTGCACGGTTCTTTTCTTCCATCGGCTCCATAAGGACGTCCAACATCGGCTTGTCGTATTCATCGATGAGGACGACTGCTTTCCGACCGGTCTTCTCGTGTGCCATCTTGAGCACATTTTGGAAACGCGAACCAAATTCCGGAGTGTCTATCAGCAGACCATACTCCCTTTCCCACAGTCTGAGGTTGGTGTCGATGATATTTTCAAGCGCGTCAGGCTTACTGAACCTCCCGCTCGAGAAATCCAAATGGAACACCGGATATTTCATCCATTCTTTCTCCAAATCCTCAATCTTCAGCCCTTTGAAAAGCTCTTTCTCACCTTTGAAATAACTTTCTAATGTTGAAATTAACAATGATTTCCCGAACCTACGCGGGCGGCATAGGAAGCAGATGCGCTTCTGTGCAAGGTTGTAAACGAGGTCTGTCTTATCCACATAAGCCATGCCTTCTTCGATGATGGTGCTGAATGTCTGAGTTCCGATGGGGTATTTCATAACCTTTTGTTTTACGAGTGCAAAGATAACGAAAAGTTTAGGTTGTTTCTATAAATTAATTTCTACGAAACCAGCTCAAAACAATACTCCGATATTGTTTTATGAAAATTTTCTCTCAACCCTTTTCACAACGCCGCGGCTGACTTCATAAAGCATCCATAAAGGCAAGACAACGAGAATCATCGTGAACGCGTCGGTGCTCGGCGTTATCAGGGCCGCGAGAATCATGATGACCACTATCGCGACCTTGCGGTATTTTTTGAGAAATTCAGATTTCAGCAACCCTATCTTCGCGAAGAAATAAGCCACAATCGGCATCTCAAACACAATGCCGAGCAGAAAGACAAGCGTCAGAAAAGTGCTGATGTATGAATTGAGTGAGATTTGGTTTCCGACGGTCGCGCTAACCTGATATGTTCCCAAGAAATTGAGTGTCAACGGGAAAATGATATAATATGCCGTCGCGACACCGAGAAAAAACAGAAGAAGGAACGAAAACGCACCTTTGACCGCAGCGGATTTCTCATTGGAATAAAGAGCCGGCCTCACAAAAAACCATATCTCCAAAATGAGATACGGGAACGCGACTACCAACCCGCAGACAAAGGCGATGCCCATGTGTGTGAAAAGCTGCGCCGTGAGGTTTATGTTTATTATCTCGACAGGATGTATCGTCGGGCAAAGACCAGGCATCGACAGGACTGACGCGATACGGCACAGAAGTTCGTACGTAGCGAAATCCTGTCGCAGCGGTGCCAGCACGATGCCGTCAAAGATAAACTCCTTGAAGACAAACGCCGCCACCGCCACCGCCACTATCACCAGCAGGCAACGTATGATAACCCACCTGAGGACCTCGACGTGTCCCCAGAAAGTATTTTCCGATTTTGACATGTTTTACTGTTTGTCAGCGATTTGCTCGCGGCTGCCGTCGCCGGGCTGCTTGTCTGGCTCCGGATTTCCGTTCAAATCGTCTTCAGCACCGTTCATCGCCTTCTTGTATTCGCGGACTCCCTTCCCGAGACCTTTCATAAGCTCAGGAATCTTGCGCCCGCCGAAGAGGACGAGAACTATGAGCAGGATAATCAGTATTTCCTGCCCGCCGATATTCAAAAGTACCATCAGACTATTCATAATCAGAAATTTAAGAAAATCTCACAAGTGTCAAAATTGATTTCCCAGTTGCCGTTTTCGGTGCTTTCCCATTTGTATTTGGCAGACATCCTGTCCCACCAGCCTTGGAATTTCGAGCCTGTCTCGCCCATGTCCTTCACGAGTTTCTCGTAAAGTTCGTTGTTGTCGGCCGTCAATATTTTAGCCAATTCATTCAGTCCGTTTCTTCTTTCAAAAAGTTGCTGAATTTCGTTTTTTTCTTCAGGAGTTACCTGACCTACTAATTTCTTCATTGCTATTTTTATTGATTATTAAAATTCCTTCCTCACTTCAAACGGATCCAAGTAGTTAATTTCCTTAATTTCAATATTAGGCATAAACTCGCCGATGTTACGAATATCGTTCAAGAGGCATCGGCTGGCGTTGCGTTCAAGGTGCGCCATTACGCATTGCTGGCGTGAAGGCGTGTTGATGTCCCATGTCATTTTTCGGTTGAGCCACACACAGCGGCGGCAATGGTAAGCATCGCATTTGCGACACAACGGCGCATGGTCGAGTTGCAGAAGCTGAAGGTTATGAATATCCAAGCCTTTTTCCAAGTCGCCGACCGAAGTGTCCGACGATGGCTTGTGATGATTCATCTGGTTAAACACCTGCATCCGCTCATCATAATAGAAGGCCGGGCAAAGGTAAAACTTCCCGTTCGGTGCCAGCGTTATGTTGCTTATACCAGCTTCGCAATTGTGCATCTTTTCCAACATCATCCTGTCGGTCAAAAGGTTGAACTGCGGCGATTGTCCCTGCTTGTAAAGTTCGAGCAGGGCTTTGCTCCATTCGTCCAGCACTTGCCTGTAGGCATCAATCTGCTCATCGGTGAACTTTTCCACATCGGTGATGCAGAGATTGACGCGCCTGCCATTGGCAAAGAGTTTGGCAATTTCGTCCTTTTGAATCAGCATTTCGCAAAAAGTCAGACGGAGAACCAAATTCTTGGTTTCCACTTTTTCCGGAATGGAATTAGCCACTTCCACATCAGCTTCGTTTTCGCTTTCAATGCCCGTAACAGGCTTGCAACCGACAGGGTAAATCTTCACATTGTCGATGCTCTCGATGACCGAAGCGTATTCCTCGGGCAAGGCATAATTCGGGAAAACATACTGAATCATCAGATTCTGCTTCATTCCGAAGAGAATGCCTTTCTTGAGGGTTTCGATTGGCATTAAGTTACGCTCTTTCAGCGGATTGTCGGCATGGCAGTACGCCACGCTGGTGTCGTCTAATAATATTACGAGGTATTGTAGCATGGCTTAACAGATTTCGGGTTTCACTTCACGTTTGTTGGCTTCGTACTGCTCGCGCAGGTCTTCGAGTTCAAGCTTGCGGTAGAGCTTGTTCCAATAGTAGTTGTTTGCGCGTACTCTTGCCTTGTGCATCTTGCAGATGGCAGTAGCACGTTGAAATACCGTATGTGTTTCAGCCGCATCGAAGTTCTCGCCCTGACACCATGCGCAGCCGCTCGCCACCTCGCATTTGATACACTCTTCCGGACTTTGTGTCGTGCGGTCGAGGGTGAGGAAAGGACGCAACTTGTTCTTGTCGATGCCGTCTTTGACATTGCCTATAATCCATGTTTCCTTATCGCGGAGCGAATACTGCGCAAAACGAGTGCAAGGGTAAAAATTGCCTGCGGCATCTATGGAAAGCATTCGTCCTGATCCACACCAGTTATTATTATGATCATTATTTAAAGGTTTTCCTATTTTTTCATCAAAAAAAGAGCATGTTTTCGTGTAATATAAATTATTGTCAATTATATAATCAGCAAGGTCTGTTAGTTGCTGTTCAAAAATAATGTCATCACCATCTTTCCAAACATTCTCAAACACAACATTTATATAAATAGAATTTATACCAAGTTCAAAAATATGGATTACACTTTCTTTAATATACGGAATGTCATCAGAACTAACAGTAACTTTTGTGCTTGAATCGGGAAACTGTTCCTGCCACAACGGGATATTTTTCACCACATCCTTGTACGAACCTTTCTCAGTGAATTTATAAACTCGGTTCAAGTCATGTTTTTTCTCTGTCCCGTCAATGGTAATGCCGATACTGAGATGCTTTTTGTTCTTTTCAATGAAATTTTGAACCTTTTTATCTGAATAATTAATACCATTAGTTGAAATACTAATTAAATAAGAATTAAACCAACGGTGATTCAGACGAAACATTTCAATTTTTATATAATCACAGATTTGATCAATCAAATCTATTTCCAATAGAGGCTCTCCTCCAATAAAAGCCCATCCAACTTCTTCCTCTGTAAACAAATCAGGTGTCGAAAGAATATAATCAACAGCAAGTTTAGCTGTATCCAAATCCATTCGTTCTTTATTGTTCTTTCCTACAAGATAGCAATACTTACATGCTAATTGACAATCTTTTGTAACGATAAATGTTATTTCTTTTCTCACAATTACTTATTTTATGATTACTAGGGCTGACCATATTTTGGCCAGCCCTTTATTTGAGGGAAGATACAAAAATTAAATTCAGCCTTAAATTACTATTTTAACTTTTAACCCTCATAATAACACTTTAGTCCATCCAACGGTTACAACCATTCCAGCAATCAGCTGTGCAGTTGTCATCGCAGTCTCCAGCACAATCGCCACTACAAGAACCACTGCATGAGTTTCCGCAACCTCCACAGCCCGAGTTTCCCGAGTTTCCCGAGTTTCCTTCATCTTTATCTTTAGTGCATGACGATAAAGATGATGTTCCCGCCAATGCAATAGCCGCCACTATCGGCAATCCTTTTTTCGCTGCATTCTTGAAGAATTCTCTCCTTGATTGAATTTCTTCCTTTTTGTTTTCTTCTTTCATTTCGTTTTCACTCAGTTATATCCCATTGAGTCCATCGGTTTTGAATGTTAATTTTTTAAAAATGCACATTATTTTTCTTGACCGCAAATTTACAACAATCCCAAAAACCAACCTGTATTCCAGCCGTGATTACAATTCACAGAAAAGTGACGATTATTCACTGATTTTTCAGTGAGTTTTTATCGATTCAAAGGCTTTCGACAAGATCGCGACGTTCTCTTCCGTAAGGTCGTCAAAAGTGATATTCAGACTTAATTTGGTGACAGATTTTGAATCAAGACCATGATGTTCAATGACATCGGCGAGGAAGTTGTGGTTCAGTATTTCGGAAATCCTCACAAGCAGCTCGACATCAATGGAGCGGCGGTCGAAAATCTTATATACGTTGGTGCGCTCGCAGTTTATCCGCCGCGCGAACTCCGACACGGTCATCCCGCTCGCGTCGAAGACCGATTTCACAAGATGCCCGATATGCAAACCGCCGCTGTTATTCACTGTGCCACCATTTTCTGACACGACATAAAAAAGGCGTGGAAGTAAATCTTGCCTGAACTCCGGGTTACCACGCCCACAATCTCAACAAGTCTATCCACGCCGTAACAAATACGACGCTTCGAGAACTTATTCTTGAGATTGTGTCCCCAGGGACGATGTGGTAAATTGGAGTTCAAGAATAGCTTCGAACCGCTATTTAATATGTCAGTATGTCATTTGTTCTACATAATATTGTTGTTAAAATTTCCGGCAAAAATACATAAATTCGGTGAATAACCGTCATTGTCACCGAAAAATTTTCGGCGAATAAGACTGTCATCCGCCGAACCCCGTCACCGTATATGACCTCACCCGCTGTCTGACCAAGTTCGGTGTCAGGAAACCGTTTCTGGCAAGGCTGACGCTCCAGTTTATCACCGTGCGATTGGTGACATTCAGTTTTTCGGCCATTTCCGTCGGGGTGAAGCTCGTCACATGATGTTTCTTCAGATACTTCAAGAAGTCCTTTTCCTTGGCGTTCAAAAACGTCATCGCCGCCGCCGACTGCTCCTTCAGACTCGCTTTCGTCAGTTCTACAACCTTTTTCGCGTGAAGCTCGACCATCCTCAAAAAATAATTCACCCATATCTCAGGATGCGGCGGGTTGTCGCGTCCGTCGTAATACAAAGGCGGAAGATTCATCTGCAACGACGAATAATATTCATCGACATCATAGGCGAAATACTCCTCTAACGAGCCAATCTGATTAAAGCCATAGCCGTAATAATCAAGCACATAATCGGAAATGATACGTGCCGTGCGTCCGTTCCCGTCCTCAAACGGATGAACTGTCACCATCTGATAATGAGCCACTGCCGCTTTAATCAACGGGTGGTCATCGGAGTCGTTCACATAATTTATCAGCTCGTTCAGCAACGGCAGAATATCGTCGCACATCGGCGGTATGTATTCCGGCTGTCGCGTCAAATCGTCATAAACGGCAAACAGGACGCCGGGCGGCATCGGACCGCGAATGCCGGTTTTCTCACTGCTTTCGCCCATAACCACCTGTTTCTGCAAAGCGAGAATCAACTCCAAGGAAAATGGCTTGCGCTCTTTCAGAAAATTCTCCGACAGCTCCAATGCGGCGAAATAGTTCCTCACCTCCTGCTCCGGCTTCAGGAAATGTCGGTTCTTGGCCTCTATCGCACTGCTCGCCTGCTCCTCGGTCAGAGGGTTGCCCTCTATCTGCGTCGATGCATACGAACTCTTCTTTTTCGAACTCTTCCGCAATTTATTCGTCAGCGACAACGGCATCTTACAAGAACCAGTCTGCCCCTTGTACTCTTCAATCGCAAGTATTCGGTTTATCATCTCATTTGTCAGGGTAATTTTTATCATAATTTCACTATTTTTTCACTATTTTTTCACTATTTTTTCACTAAAATATTTTATAAACCATTATATATAAACAATTTATAAAACTCTATATTCTATAAAAACAGCATTGTAAATATAATAAAAATTTCACTATTTTTTCACTATTTTTCACAAAAAAACGAGTGAACGGAAAAAATCCATCCCCAAAACCTTTTCATTAAAAAAATGCAGAGCCGTCACACTGTGGCGGCTCTCCTCAGGCATTGAGAAGTCGTTCAGCTGTTTTTCGAGGTAAAGGTCAGGGAGAGATGGAATATTTTCACAGAATCAATAGTTTTTCCTCCAACTCTAACGGAAACGTTATATTTCCTCTTCGTAATTTTTCTTAACCAAAGTGAAGTTACGTCCGAGGTAGTTTTCGCGCACAATAGGGTCAGCGGCGAGTTCCTCAGGCGTGCCGGCCTTGAGAAGTCTTCCTTCGAAGACGAGATAAACCCTGTCGGTGATGGAAAGGGTCTCGTTAGCATTGTGGTCGGTAATAAGCACGCCGATGTTTTTGTGTTTCAGTTTTGCGATAATGCGCTGAATATCTTCAACGGCGATAGGGTCAACGCCGGCAAAAGGCTCGTCCAACAGGATAAACTTGGGGTCGGTAGCCAACGCGCGTGCAATCTCGGTACGACGGCGTTCACCTCCCGACAGCTGCACGCCCTTGCTTTTTCTGATATGCTGAAGATGAAACTCGTCCAAAAGCGACTCTAATTTTTCCTTGCGTTGCGTCTCCGTCATATCCTTGCGAAACTGCATCACCGAGTAGATATTATCTTCGACCTTCATATTGCGGAAGACCGAAGCCTCCTGCGCGAGATAGCCTATACCGAGTTGGGAACGCTTATACATCGGAAACTCCGTTATGTCGGTTTCTTCAAGAAAGACCTTTCCGCCGAAAGGCTTGATGAGGCCTACAATCATATAGAACGTCGTCGTCTTGCCGGCTCCGTTAGGCCCGAGCAGACCGACGATTTCGCCCTGTTCGACCTCAATGCTGACGTTGTTGACAACGATACGCTGTTTGTATTTCTTCACTAACGATTCTGTGTGGAGTTTCATCTTAGCCTGTTTTTAGAGAATACCTTCTTTTATGATGTCGTGGATGTGGACTATGCCTATATATTTGCCGTTGTCCATGACGGGCATTTGCGAAATCTCGCAGTGCTGCATCGTTTCAAGGGCTTTGGCGGCAAGTTCTTCCTTATCAATGGTTTTCGGATTTTTGGTCATGATGTCGCGTGCCTTAACAGTCTCTATGTTGGCATGTTTCATAAGCATTCTGCGGACATCGCCGTCGGTGATGAGTCCGATGAGTTTGCCGTCGTCGATAACGGCCGTCGCGCCGAGGAACTTCTGCGAAATCTCGATGATGACATTCGTCATGACGTCGTCCGGCGACACCACGGGAACCGCGTTTTTGATGCACAAATCGCCGACAGTGAGATAAAGGCGTTTCCCGAGAGCCCCTCCCGGATGGAATTTGGCGAAATCCTGTGCCGTGAAGCCGCGCATCTTCAGAAGAGCCACTGCGAGGGCGTCACCGAGGACAAGCTGTGCCGTGGTGCTGCATGTCGGCGCAAGGTTGTTCGGACAGGCCTCAAAAGGCACCGTGCAGTCGAGGACGTAGTCGGCCTGACGCGCGAGATACGAGTCTTTGTTGCCCACGATGGCCACGAGGACATTCTTCCTTATCTTAATAAGAGGTGTGAGCACCTTGATCTCGGGAGTCTCACCGCTCTTCGAAATTATGATGACGACATCGTCTTCGCGAATGATGCCCAAATCGCCGTGAATGGCATCGGCAGCGTGCATAAAGGCCGCCGTCGTGCCCGTCGAATTAAGCGTCGCAACTATCTTTTGTCCTATGTTGGCACTCTTTCCGATACCTGAAACGACCACGTTCCCCCTCGATTTATATATCAAATCGACCACCTTCTCGAAGTCGTCAGTGAGGAGCGATTTCAGCCCAAGGATAGAATCAGCCTCTGTGTCAATAACTTGCAGAGCCGTTTCACGCACATTTTGATTCATGATAATTTTTTTTATTTTTTTCTCTTGACAAATACAAAAATGCTAATTTTGTAAAACGAACCGAGCCTTATAAGATTCGGTTATTTTGTTGCAAAGATAATAAAAATCATTGGTATAAAATATGGCAAAAATTGATGAGCGGAATTTGCACGATTTACTGAAAAACGTGTTCGGCTTTGAAAATTTCAAGGGCAACCAGAAAGAGATTATCAAGACCATTCTTTCAGGTGAAGACACATTCGTGCTTATGCCGACGGGAGGAGGCAAATCGCTGTGCTACCAGCTTCCTGCCATGATGAGCGAAGGCACTACAATAGTCGTCTCGCCTCTCATTGCGTTAATGAAGAACCAGGTAGATATGATACGCAACTTCGGGACGAGCGGAGGCGTCGCGCACGTGATGAACTCGTCGCTCTCCAAGACCGAACTCGCGCAGGTGAAGAATGATCTGACGGACGGCAAGACGAAACTGCTGTACGTCGCTCCGGAATCGCTCACAAAAGACGAAACGGTGGAGTTCCTGAAAACTCTCAAAATACCTTTCGTGGCTATCGACGAAGCGCACTGCATCTCCGAATGGGGGCACGACTTCCGCCCTGAATACCGCCGTCTCCGCCCGATAATCAACGCAATAAATCCCAAACTGCCAATCATTGCACTGACAGCCACCGCGACGATGAAGGTTCAGCAGGACATACTCAAGAACCTCGAGATTCCTGACGCGAAAGTGTTCAAGTCGTCGTTCGACCGCCCCAACCTGTGCTATGAAGTCAGACAGAAGACAAAGGACGTCGTAAAAGACATCATCAAATATATTAAAAACAACCCGGGCAAGTCGGGCATCGTCTATTGTCTCAGCAGGAAAAAAGTTGAAGAACTCGCCGAGACGCTCATAGTCAACGGCATCAAGGCACTACCCTACCATGCCGGCCTTGACAACCAGACGCGCCGCGAGAACCAGGACAAGTTCCTCATGGAGGAAATCGACGTCATCGTCGCCACAATAGCCTTCGGAATGGGCATCGACAAACCTGATGTCAGATTCGTCATACATCACGACATACCGAAGAGTCTTGAAGGCTATTATCAAGAAACGGGACGCGCAGGACGCGACGGAGGAGAGGGCAACTGCGTCCTCTATTACGACCAAGACGATGTGCGCAAACTCGAGAAATTCAACAAAGGCAAACCAGTGGCAGAACAGGAAATCGCAAAAGAACTGCTCAACGAAGTCGTCACCTACGCTGAAGCATCTATCTGCCGACATAAAATGCTTCTCCACTACTTCGGCGAGAAACTCGAAAGCGACAACTGCGGCGCGTGCGACAACTGCCTCAACCCGAAAGAACGCTTCGACGGACAGGAAGACATCAAAATCGCCATCGAAGCCGTCATCGCCACACGACAACTATTCAAAATGAAACACGTCGCCGACTTCATCGCCGGAAAAGAAACGCCCGACATCAAGACGGCAAAACACGACCAGCTTGATTCATTCGGTGCCGGCGACGACCACGACGATCGCTATTGGACTTCAATACTTCATCAGGCCGTAGTCAACAAAATGCTCGAAAAAGACATCGAAAACTACGGCATTCTCAAAGTAACCAAAGAAGGCGAAGATTTTGTCAAAAAACCTTACCCGCTTATGGTCGCCATTGAAAAAAGCTGCGACAAAGACGAGGACGAAGAAGAATTTGACGAAGAAAAACAGGCTTTCGCCAAAGAAGGCGGTGCCGACAAAGTGCTCTTCTCAATGCTGAAAGACCTCCGCAAACAAATCGCGAAGAAGAAAGAACTGCCGCCTTTCGTAATATTCCAAGACCCGTCGCTCGAAGATATGGCCATTCAGTATCCTATCACTATAGAGGAACTGACACAGATTTCGGGTGTCGGAGCCGGAAAAGCGCAGAAATTCGGAGAGCCTTTCATCGAACTTATCAAAGGCTATGTTGAAGAGAACGAAATAGTCAGGCCAAACGACATGGTCGTCAAGACACTCGTCAACAAATCAGCACTGAAGATAAGCATCATACAAAGCATCGACAGACGAGTTCCACTGCAATATATAGCTTACACTAAAAACATGACCTTCGACGAGTTCCTCTCCGAAGTCGAAAGTATCGTCGCAAGCGGAATGCGCATCGATATAAACTACGACATCGAAGAAAACATCGACCCCGACCATCAGGAGGAGATAATAGAATACTTCAAGGAAGCCGATAACGACTCCGTCGAAGAAGCCCTCAGAGAACTCGGAGAAGACGAATACGAAGAAGAGGAAATACGCCTCATGCGAATAAAATTCTTATCGGAAGTTGGCAATTAGAAAGATACTCATATTATTGGCAGCATTGATGCTCGCCTCGTGTGTTGACAAAGAAAAAGAGAAGATGCTCAACGCACCGTCGCCGTTGTTGTCAAAAGACGAAATGGTTGACATCATGGTTGACGTACAATTCGTAGAAGGCTTGCTCAACTACGAACGCAACGCCGGAAAGACAACCGTCGGCCTCAGAGAAGTCGCCTTCGACAGCATATTCGCCCACCACGGAATAACGGACAGCATCTTCTACGCCAACATCGACTTCTACAACCAAAATCCAGAGGATATGAACGATATAATGAAACGCACCGTTGACAGCCTGCAGTTCATCAAATCGCACTTAGACTCATTGAACAGTTTACCAAATAATAAAAAATGAATACGATTCAAGTTCTTGACAAGACCTTCGAGCCTTTCATCCCGCAGGAAAAAATAGAAAAAGCCATCACCGACGTTGCAAAACGCGTCAGCCGTGACTACAAAGACAAAAAGCCGCTTTTCCTCGTCATGCTTAACGGAGCCTTTATGTTCGCAGCCGAGTTCTTCAAACACATGGAAGACCCTTGCGAGATTCAGTTCGTGAAATATACCACGTATGCCGGAACGTCGAGCACCAACAAGGTCAACCACCTCATCGGGCTGCCTGAAGGTCTCAAAGGAAGAGACGTCGTCATCGTTGAAGACATTGTAGATTCTGGATTCTCGATGAAATGCCTCACTGACGACATAGCAACGCAGGAACCGAAAAGCTGCAAAATCGTCACCATGCTGTTCAAACCCCAAGCTTTCAAATACGACTACAAAATCGACTATGTCGGTCTCGAAATAGGCAACGAGTTCATCGTCGGATACGGCCTCGACTACAACTCATTCGGAAGGAATCTTCCGGCAATCTACAAAATCGTTGAAAAATAATTTAAACAAATAATTAAAAAATCTAAACAAATGTTAAACATCATCCTTTTCGGACCTCCAGGTGCAGGTAAGGGAACTCAGTCGCAATACCTGAAAGACAAATACCATCTTGCCTATTTTTCAACGGGCGACATCCTGCGTGAGGAAATGGCCGCAAAAACCGAAATCGGCCTCAAAGTAAAAGCCCTGATTGATGCCGGAAACCTCGTCAGCGACGACATCGTTGTCGAAATGATCAGACAAAGAGTCAAGGAAAACATCAAAGGCAACGGGTTCCTTTTCGACGGATTTCCGCGCACCGTACGCCAAGCTGAAATGCTCGACGAGATGTTCGCCGGTTTTAGTTTGAAAATCAACGGAGTTCTCAGCCTCGAAGTTCCGCAGGACATGCTCATCGAACGCATGCTCGAACGCGGTAAGACAAGTGGGCGCGCCGATGACAACATCGACACCATACGTCACCGTTTCGAAGAATACGACGCAAAGACGAAACCTGTCATGAACTACTACGAGACATTCGGAAATCTCCATAAAATCAACGGCGTCGGCAAGATTGAGGAAGTCTTCGACAGATTATGTGCCGAAATAGACAAAATGTAGAACCTACCATTATTCACAAACATAAAAAATAGACAAAATGAAAAAAATCTTCACATTGGCAGGACTTGCCACAGCCGCAATAATGTTAGTATCATGCGGCGATACGGGAAACACGCAGAAATCTACAGAAAATGAGACAAGCGAAGCCAAAGAAATTGAAATCAAGACCTTTGACTACAACGTCAACGGAGTCCATTTCAATATGATCCAGGTGGCTGAAGGCTCTTTCAGTATGGGACGCACTGACGAACAATCGGAGGACCTCGCCGACGACGACGAACTTCCGGTACACAACGTAAAGCTCAGTTCGTTTGCCATCGGCGAGACCGAAGTAACCAACGAACTCTGGGCAGCGGTCATGGGAACCGAACTTGTTGCCGGCACTGAAAAACTGCCCATCGTAAACGTGAGCTGGAATCAGATTCAGGAATTCATTCCTCGCCTCAACGAAATGACAGGCACTAAATTCCGTATGCCTACCGAAGCCGAATGGGAGTTTGCAGCACGCGGCGGCATCTGCGACGACCTTACTCCGTTCAGCGGAAGCAGTTCTGTTGAAGACGTCGCATGGCTCTGGACTAACAGCGGCGACAGCACATTCACGGCCGAAGACGAAGACTGGAACACCGAACTGATTGACGCCAACAACTGCCACATACACGAAGTCGCGACAAAAGATCCCAACGAACTCGGCCTCTACGACATGAGCGGCAACGCGTGGGAATGGTGCTCCGACTGGTACGGACCATATCGCACCGAAGACCAGACCAACCCGCAAGGCCCAGCAGAAGGCAGCAACAAAGTCATCAGAGGCGGCGGATATTACGCCCCGTCAGTCTATTGCCGCGTAGCCAACAGAGCCGACTTCGCCCCTGACTTCGCCGGCAACTTCATAGGATTCCGCCTCGCCATCTAAGGCTTGTTTTCAATACGATATGAGATTCACATCATCTCAAAAGCGTATTTAAGAATGTATATGAGGATGCCGTACGGCATCCTCTTTTAAATTGAAAATCATGACTCTAAACGACCTGTTCACAAAAAAAGCCTTCCTCTTCGACCTTGATGGAACACTCATCGACACCGAACCGCAGTATTCCGAATTCTGGCACTCGCACTGCTGCAAATATCTCGGAGACGCCACCATCGGAGACAAGATAAAGGGCTGCACCCTCGACATCATCATAAAGGAATATTTCTCCTCGACGGAAGAAATCAAAAACAGCATAACGCGCGACATCTTTGAGTTTGAAAAGACGATGACGTATCCCTTCATAGCCGGAGCACGCGAGTTTATCGAAAAGGCGAGAAAAAAAGATATACTCACCGCCATCGTGACAAGCAGCAACGGAGAGAAAATGCAGAACGTCTATCGTATCTACCCCGAGTTCGCAAGCCTATTCGACGCAATACTGACCGCCGATGACTTTACTAAGAGCAAACCCGACCCACAATGCTTCATCTTGGCAGCACAAAAACTAAATGTCAGCACTTCGGAATGCGTCGTTTTTGAAGACTCACGCAACGGACTCTTGGCCGCACGGCATTCAGGCGCAACCGTCGTCGGATTAGCCACGACCCTTACAGCGACAGAAGTCGCATCTCTGTCGGACTTGGTTCTGAAAAATTTTCTTTAAGACATCACAAGTTACAGAGTCTCAGCCTTGTCGGCCATCATCTCCACGAGGTTCTTCAACGGACGCTCAGCCATCATCTTCATCATAAAGTTCAACTCGGCGTCAATCTGAAAACGACATTCCGACTTCTCCTCTGCTGCATTGACGACGACATCGAGCACAAACGGAAACGGGGTCTTCCCGACAGGAATCATACGTATCAGCGAGGACGGAACACGCTGCGAAACACGCAATGACAGGCTGCCCATTCCGATGATAGTGAACGAGATATTGTCATAATCGACACTATCTACCCTCACCTGAGCCGGCAACAGCGGCGCGACATTGTTCATATCACTCAGGAAAGCGAACAAGTCATCCGCCTTACGATTGTTTACAACAGTTTTCGAACTTATCAGCATGACGATGATTACATTCTGGCGTCACTCCACTTCTGAGGATTCTGCCTCCATTCGATGAGCGATGACAGATCTTCCTCCCTCACATATTTTTCCTCGATAGCCTTTTTGATGAGCGTGTCGTAGTTGCACAAAGTGTAGAGTTGGCATTTTTTGTCTTCAAAATTCTGTGCCGCGACACCAAGACCGTAGGTAAATATGGCGAGCATTCCCTTTACATTGGCACCGCATTCACGAAGTGCGTCAACAGCTGTAAGGCTTGATTTTCCAGTGGATACAAGATCTTCGACGACGACGACCGACGCGCCTTCCGGCAGAAAACCCTCGACCTGGTTGTTCATTCCGTGTGACTTTTTCTCGGAACGGACATACACAAAAGGCAGTCCGAGGCTGTGAGCCACAAGCGCGCCCTGCGGAATACCTCCGGTGGCGACTCCGGCAATGACATCCGGACGGCCGAACTTCTCTTCACATAATCTGACGAACTCTTCACAAATGAAGGTGCGTATCTGTGGGAACGAAAGCGTCACGCGGTTGTCACAATAGATGGGACTTTTAAGTCCCGAAGCCCATGTGAAAGGCGCATTCGGACTAAGTTTCACTGCTTTTACTTGCAAAAGGAAATTGGCAAGTGCCATTGAGGTTTCAGGAATATTATTCATAAAAAATATTTAAATTAGCGGTCTTAATTCGCAGATGCAAATGTACGTAGTTTTTTGTAATAAAAAATGTTTCCGAATGGATTTATTTTCGGAAAGATGGCTTGAGGAAGAAAATTTTTCGGAAGATGACATACGTGTGTCGGAGGCACTCAAAAAAATCAGGCAGTGGCTTGAATCAGAATCGGAATCGGACGATATGTGTGTTTACGGAGACGAATGCCGCATCTTCGCTCTCGCAATGAAAAAAACATTCAGAATGGCTCCGGCAGCAGGAGGCGTCGTATTGACTAACAACGGTTTTGTCTCAATCATAAGAAACGGCATTCCCGACTTGCCCAAAGGCCATATCGAAGCCGGCGAATCGCCCGAAACAGCCGCCGTCAGAGAAGTCGAAGAAGAAACGGGTATCAACAATCTGCACATTATCAAGCCGTTGCCCGACACATGGCACTGTTACAGACTCAACGGACAATGGGTTTTGAAGAAGACTTCGTGGTTTTTAATGAGTTGTGATTATCTTAAAGACTTCGTTCCGCAAACCGAAGAAGGCATCACGGAAATAAAAATCGTGAGGAAAGAGCAGTTCCCGATGTTTTTGGAAAAGACTTTCGCATCAATAAGAGAAATGATGAAGTCTTTCAACTTTTCTATTTAACGAACAAGTCGTCGGTGCTCTTAATAATCTTCGAATCGACAAGATATTTGCGGAGGTCGTCTTTCTTTATGGAGATGACGACGCTGACTTTAAAGCGTGAAGGTTTCTTCATTTTCACGACTGAAAGCGAAGCTATGGCGACATCATTCACAAAATTAAGATACGGCCCTTTGTCAACGAAGAACTCGTTCATATAGAACTCCGGCTCCTCAATTCTGTTTTCGTCATTTATCAGGGCAGGCTGAGCCACAGAACCGCCACCAGCCGGAATGCCGTTAAACATCACAGCGTGAACGGCATCGCGTTTCAGTATCTCGAGAAACGGCTCCTTACGGGTCTTTACATAATCCGTTATCCTCAAAAGATACGTTCCGTCGTTGCCTACACCCTTCGTTTCTACTTCGTAAGTCCATGTTTTATGTACGAAATCTTCAGGAGTAGAGTTCCTTTGTCCAAAAACATAATAACATAGCAATGTCAAAAGTGCTATCAGCATAGTTTTAGATATTATTTTCATAATGCGCCTTGTGATTGACAATGCAAAAATACGATATTTTTCGTAACTTTGCCAACTATGAAAAAAATTAGGAATTTTTGTATTATAGCACATATCGACCATGGCAAAAGCACCTTGGCCGACAGGCTCATCGAGATGACTAACACGTTGACTCAGAAGGAGATGGAAAATCAGGTTCTCGACGACATGGATCTCGAAAAGGAACGCGGAATTACGATAAAGAGCCACGCCATTCAGATGAAATACGATATGAATGGTGATACATACACCCTGAACCTCATCGACACTCCCGGTCACGTTGACTTTTCGTATGAAGTCTCGCGGTCTATCGCGGCCTGCGAAGGAGCACTTCTCGTCGTTGACGCATCGCAAGGCATTCAGGCTCAGACCATTTCAAATCTTTATATGGCACTCGACCACGACCTCGAGATAATTCCGGTCATCAACAAAATAGATATGGAGAGTGCCAATCCAGACAAAGTTGAAGACCAAATCGTTGACCTTATCGGATGCGAGCGCAGCGATATTCTGAGATGCAGTGCGAGAACAGGTTTCGGTGTGGAAGAAATCCTTCGCGCCATCGTAAATAGGATTCCCGCCCCGCAAGGCGACCCCGACGCTCCTCTTCAAGCTCTCGTCTTCGACTCAGTATTTAATTCATACAGAGGCATTATAGGCTATTTCAGAATACTCAACGGCACCATAAAAAGCGGCGACACGGTAAAATTCTTCGCCACGGGAAAAGAATACGAAGCCGACGAAATCGGAGTTCTGCAGATGCGCCAGGTGCCGAAACAGGAACTCTCGGCAGGCAATGTCGGATATATCATCTCCGGCATCAAGACGGCGAAAGAAGTCAAGGTCGGTGACACGATAACGCATGTTGACAGACCTTGCGACAAACCCGTTGAAGGCTTCGAAAACGTCAAACCGATGGTCTTTGCCGGCGTCTATCCCGTCAGTGCCGACGACTACGAAGAATTACGCGCGTCGCTCGAAAAGCTTCAACTCAACGACGCGTCGCTCGTTTGGGAACCGGAGTCATCAGCAGCACTCGGCTTCGGCTTCAGATGCGGATTCCTCGGACTTCTACACATGGAGATCATTCAGGAACGCCTCGACAGAGAATTTAACATGGACGTCATCACGACAGTGCCAAACGTGTCGTTCAAAGCATATATCACCGACGGCTCCGTCATCGACGTGCACAACCCGAGCGGACTGCCAGAAGTAACAAAAATCGACCATATCGAAGAACCTTACATCATCGCGCAAATAATATCGCAAAACGAATACGTCGGCCCGATCATGACACTCTGCATCGAGAAAAGAGGCGTTCTCAGAAACCAGGTCTATCTCACCACCGACCGCGTAGAACTGACATTCCAGATGCCTTTGAGCGAAATAGTATTCGACTTTTACGACAAACTCAAGTCAATATCAAGAGGTTACGCCTCTTTCGACTACCACGTGGAAGGTTATCAGCGTACCGACTTAGTCAAACTCGACATCCTGCTCAACGGCGACAGCGTCGATGCACTTTCAACACTCATCTTCCGCGAACATGCCTACTCATTCGGAAGAAGAATGTGCGAAAAACTTAAGGATTTGATACCAAGACAGCAGTTCGACATAGCTATTCAGGCTTCAATCGGAGCCAAAATCATTGCAAGAGAGACTGTCAGACAAGTCAGAAAAGACGTAACCGCGAAATGTTACGGCGGCGACATCTCACGCAAACGCAAACTGCTTGAAAAACAAAAGGAAGGAAAGAAGAGAATGAGGCAGATAGGCAACGTTGAGGTGCCGCAGTCGGCGTTTTTGGCGGTGCTGAAATTGGATTAACAACACTTTACAGTAATGAATTCTCCACTATCAATAGAGACAGATTATTCGAAAAGAGTATTCGGCCTTGACTTGATGAGGGCGATTGCCATAATAAACGTCGTAATCGTCCACGCAGGTTGGATGAACATATTCCCCAATTATCCAGGTTTCCCGATAATACCTGGCGTTGAGTTGTTTTTCGTTTTAAGCGGATTTTTGATCGGGACAATTCTTTTAAAAACATTCATAAATGAGAAGACATTCGGCTTAAAACAAGTTAAGAAATTCTGGATAAGACGCTGGTTCAGAACGCTTCCCAACTATTATCTAATTCTTATTTTGAATGTCATCTTCGTCTATTTCGGAATAATACATGAAAATTTCAGCCAATTCAACTGGAGATTTTTATTTTTTCTACAAAATCTGACTACCGAATTCCATGGTTTTTTTTGGGAATCATGGAGTTTGTCAATAGAAGAATGGTTTTATCTTTCATTCCCCATTGTTTTGATTTTATTTAACTTAGCCTTCAAAAAAAGTAAAATTGGAAAAAAGTATATATTCCTTGTGAACATCATCTTTTATCTATTTTTTTCAATATTAATGAGGATTGCTTTTGGTACAAGGCTTGAGATTGAGAACAGTTTTTGGTATGATGTAAAAATTCACAAGGTCATAATCTATCACCTCGATGGAATAGCATTTGGATTACTTGGCGCATACATAAAATATTGGTTTCCAACATTTTGGCATAAAAGTCGTAACGTAACTTTTATCATTGGACTTGCAACTTGTCTTGCAATACCATACATCAATTGGAATCCATCGGATTCATTGACAATAGTTTTCAAGATTTCAATGCAAAGCATTGGATGCTTTCTGCTTCTTCCTCGGTTTGAGACAATCAAAACGGCACCGAAGATTCTGACAAAGGTTGTTACACACATCAGTTTGATTTCCTATTCTATGTATTTGATAAATCTGTCATTAGTTTCATCGGTCATCACATCAAATATAAAAATAAACGACAAGCCAACTGCAATTATTTGGTATTCAGTCTATTGGCTTGCCGTTATTTTATTTTCAACGATAATTTACAAACATTTTGAAAAACCGATGATGGACTTGAGAGATAAAATATCCAAATAGAACATTATCTTTATCATTTCACCTGAACCGCCACGAAAGCTTCAGGTCTTATTCTAATTTGTTCATCAACATGTTTCAGATATTCCATACAAATAATTTTTCTGCAAAACATATTTTTTCGTTATGCAGATAGCCATTATATGTTTTTGTGCAAGCTTAAAAAACAAAAAGAAATTATTCGTCAGATAAACCTCTGAATATGGAAATATGTGTATCTTTGCCGGAAATTAAAAACAAAGAAATTTATGACGACATACGACATAACAATCAACGAACGCACGGCATTCGGCAGAGACCTGATACAGCGTCTGAGCGCGATGCCTGAGATAAAGTTTGAAAAAGTTGCTTCGCCTGCGACAAAATCAGAAAATCAGCCGAAAAAGAGAGCATCCAGCAGGAAACACGTTGAAGTGCCGCAGTCGGCTTTCCTTGCCGTTCTTAAACTCGACTGATGACTTATCCTGACAATTTTGAACAACAAATCGGCTTCACATCCATTCGCGAGATGCTTAAATCATTGTGCATCAGCGTAATGGGAAAAGAAATGGCCGACAACGCCGTCTATAGCAATGACATTTCAGAAATAAGGAAAAAACTCCAACAAGTCGCTGATTTTCTTTCGCTTTTGGAAAACGAACTACCTTTTCCCGTGAAAGATTACAACGACTTACGCGAAGACTTCAAAGTGCTTTCCATCGAAGGAACTGTCATCTCGCAGGAAAGTCTTTTCGCCATGAAGCCGACGCTTTTAGCATTATTCTTGATAATCAGCTTTCTACATTCAAAAAACGGCGAAAAAGTTCCACATCTTCAAGCTCTCGCTGACGGAATCGACATCGACAGAAGACTTTATGACGAAACTTTGCGAATCATTGACGACAAAGGAGAAATCCCCGATTCGGCTTCGCCGGAACTCGCCGAGATTCGCCGTGACATAAGACGCCGACAAGGCTCCATCGACAAGAAACTGCGCCTCATCCTTAACAATGCCAAGACAGAAGGTTGGACTGACTCGGGTGCTGAAATAACGATTCGCGATGGCCGCCCCGTCATACCCGTGAGGGCAAGCGACAAAAAAGCATTGAAAGGATTCATACACGACGAATCAGCGACTGGACAGACCTTTTATATCGAGCCGGCGGAAATATTCGATACCAACAATGAGATTCGCAAACTCGAATTTGCCGAAAAACGCGAGATAAATAAGATTCTCAGCACTTTCACCAAGACGTTACGACCGGAAATTCCAAGCCTCATCAAAGCATGGAATCTCTTAGGAGAAATAGACTTTATCGCAGCCAAAGCCTTGTTGCACAACAACTTAAACTGCATCATCCCCGAAACAGACGACAAACCTCTCTTCAAATGGAAGCAGGCGCGACATCCGCTTCTTGAGCAGAAACTCAAATCGCAAAACAAGGAAATAGAGCCTCTCGACCTTAATTTGGACAGGCAAAACCATATTCTCGTCATATCGGGGCCCAACGCGGGCGGCAAATCTGTCTGCCTTAAGACGGCTGGGCTTGTCCAATATATGTTCCAATGCGGGCTTCCCGTTCCAATGAAGGAAGGATCCGTCTGCGGCATATTCAGCAGTTTCTTTCTCGACATCGGCGACCAGCAGTCACTCGAAAACGACCTCAGCACATACAGTTCCCATCTTCTAAACATGAAGAAGCTACTCGAAAACTGCGACGAAAACACGCTTTTCCTCATCGACGAATTCGGCAGCGGCACGGAACCGCAACTCGGAAGCGCAATCGCGGAGGCTACGCTCATCGAACTCAACAAAAAAGGAGCTTTCGGACTTGTCACAACGCACTACGCCAACCTCAAACTGCTTGCAGACAATCACGAGGGCATCATCAACGGCGCAATGCTTTTCGACACGCGTTTCCTGAAACCGCTTTATATGCTGATGACTGGAAAACCTGGAAGTTCTTTCGCCTTCGAAATTGCAAAAAAGACAGGTTTCCCGCAGGATATTCTCAAGGCGGCAGCCGAAATAGGAGGAAAAAATCACCTCGACTTCGAACATCAGCTTCAGCAACTTGATATTGAAAAAAAAGAAATCAGAAAAAAGGAATATGAGTTGAAGGTAGCCGACGACCTTCTTAATGAAGTTGTTACAAAATATAAGAAACTTCTTGACGACATCGAGAAACGTAAAAACCAGCTTCTGAAGGATGCCAATACCGAGGCGCGCGCACTCATCGACAAGGCAAACGCCAAGATTGAGAAGACGATAAAGGAAATTCGCGAGGCGCAGGCCGAGAAAGAAAAGACCAAGGAGTTGCGCCACGAACTCAACAAGATGAAGACGCAACTCGAAGAAGACGCACAAACATCCGCCGCAAAACTAAAAACCGACGAGCCTCAGACTGAAATCAAACTCAAAGCCGGCGACATGGTCTGCATCAACGAACTCGAAATCGTCGGAGAAGTCACGCGTATCAACGATGCCGATGTCTATATCAGGTTCGGCACTGCGAATCTGAGGACAACCGCCGACAAGGTTCGAAAGATCAGCAGGACGCAGGCCAAGAAAGCTGCCGACAATCACGCCTACCTCAAGAAGAACATCATGCACGACCTCGAAGAAAAAGTGTCGAGATTCAACATCACGTTGGATATCCGCGGCCAACGTTGCGAAGAAGCCGTCACTTCAGTGGAAAAATATCTTGACGAGGCGACTTTGTTGAGCGTTAAAGACGTGAGCATACTTCACGGCAAGGGCAACGGTGTATTACGCACGGTGATACGCGAGTACCTCAGCCATCACAAAGAGGTTTCATCATTCTGCGATGCCAACATTGAAACGGGCGGAACGGGTATCACAAGAGTGAAGCTGAAATAATCTGAGACACAAAAAACGATTGATACACAAAACAAAAAAGCCGACTTTAAAAAGCCGGCTTTTATTTGCTCTATTGAGCGGTTCGGACGAGACTCGAACTCGCGACCTCCTGCGTGACAGGCAGGCATTCTAACCAAGCTGAACTACCGAACCATCATTCAAAGAACCTTGTCGTTTGACGCTGCAAATGTACGAACTTTTTTTTTACGTTCGACAAAAAAAATTGATTTTTTTAGATAAATTCTATAAATTGTTAATTTCTTTTCATAATTCTATCGATTATCATCATCAGGGCGCCGTCACCAGTGACGTTGACGGCTGTACCGAGGCTGTCGAGAGCGACGTTAAGCGAAATCATTATAGCTATCATCGGTTCGGAGAAGCCGAGCATTGCCTGAAGAAGTCCGACGGCCGCGAAGATGACGCCACCCGGTATGCCCGGAGCCGCAAGCACCGTTATGGAAAAAATCAGGATAAAGCCGAACATTGTCAGAAAATTAAAAGGCACATCGAACATCAGCATAGTCGCGACGGCGAGAGCCACTGTTCGCAACGATGCGCCGGAAAGGTGTACATTTGCGCACATCGGTATCACGAAATTGACGACATTGTCACTCGCGCCCATCTTTTTCGCGCAGTTAAGCGTTATAGGCAGGGTCGCAGCTGATGACGACGAGGCCAAAGCCGTAAGCAGGGCCGGGAACATATTGTACATCATCTTAAATGGGTTCTTCCTCGCTATCCATCCAGCGATAAGATACTGAATCACAAGAAGAATCGCCAAAAGCAGCAGAATCATGACGCAAATCTTCCAATACACCGACAATATCAACTCCATCTCTCCCGTTTTTGTCATTTTCATGAACACACCGAAAATATAGACCGGCAGCAACGGAATAACCATGCCGCTTATCACCATCATAACGACATTGCGAAGTTCGGAGACGAGTTTCCCTATTGTCTCAAGTTTGAATTTAACGACGCCTATTCCGAGCATAAAAGCGAGGACGAGTGCCGACATCGTATCCATCACCGGAGGAAAAGACAACTTGAAATACGGCTGAAACATTGCAACAACTTCCTCTTTGACAGGATTTTCCGTCGTTTTCCCGGATGCCACCATATCTGGAAAGACAAAACTTCCCACGCTGTAGCCGAAAAGCCCTGACAATATTGTTGACAGATAAGCCAGTACTATAGTCCAGACCAGCATCTTGCCGGCTCCACTTGTAGTTTCGGAGATTGCTGCTGTGACGAGAGCGAGCACTAACAGAGGCACTATAAATGCCAACAGTGACGAGAAAAAAGCATTGAACGTCACCGTCACCCTTACTAATGAAACAGATGCAAAATGCCCTACGAAGATACCGAGCGCAACAGCAATGAGCATCAACCAGATAAGCGAAACATGGAACTTTATTTTCATAAAAAAAATACTTTTATTTCAGACAACTATAGATAAGAAAGACAGCAGGCCTTTTATCGAAGTCGTATTTCGTCTTTTTCCACTCGCCCACCGTCTTACTCACGACAGTCTCTTCCGAAGTGGTCAAATCGCACGCGACGCAGACCTCCGTATTATTATGACATGTCTTCAAGATGGCGTCGAGCATAGCGTTGTTGCGAAACGGAGTCTCTATAAAAAGTTCTGTCTCATTCATTTGTGCCGAACGACGTTCTATACTCCTTATCGCATTGACGCGTTCCGGTCCTTTTATAGGCAGATAGCCGTGAAAACAGAACGACTGTCCGTTGAAGCCTGCAGCCATCAGTGCGAGAGTCATCGCATTCGGTCCGACGAGAGGCACGACGCGTATTCCGGCCTGATGTGCAAGTCCAACGACATACGCGCCTGGGTCAGCGACGCATGGGACACCAGCTTCCGACATCAGACCGATGTTCCGGCCTTCCAAAGCGGGTCCGAGAAACGTCATAAAATCCGGATTCTGCGGATGATGTTTGTCTATTTCGACAAATTCGAGTTCATCAATCGGGCACGGCATTGACATTCTGCTCAACATCCTGCGTGCCGTCCTGACGTTCTCGACGACGAAAAAACGAATCTCACGGACGACTTCAAGCGTTCCTTTCGGAATGACGCTCTCCACAGCCGTATCTCCGAGAAGTGTTGGTATGAGGTATAATTTTCCGAGTGGACGATCCATCTTTAAAGAATACTTTTCTCGACATCTTCGGCAATCTGCCTGAACTCTCTGTTCGTCTCAATGAGGTCCTCGATGGTTTTTATAGAATGAAGAACCGTGGCATGGTCTTTCTTACCGCACTGCATTCCGATATTCGCGAGCGACGACTTGGTGTATTTTTTGGAGAAATACATGGCCAACTGCCTCGCCTGCACTATCGTCCTCTTGCGCGTCGGCGCGAAAAATTCTTCCTCGCTTATGTTTCTGCATTGGCAGACGACGGAGATGATATATTCGACGCTGACATCGCGTACGCTGTTGCTGACGAATTTGTCGAGCATCTGTTTTGCCAACTCGACGGTGGCCGCCTTACGGTTGAGCAGCGAATGCGCAATGAGGGAAATCAAGAATCCGTCCATCTCGCGGATGTTGGTCTTGACGTGCGTCGCAAGAAATTCTATGACGTCTTCCGACAGTGTTATACCCTCGTTGTAGGCCTTTCTCTTCAGAATGTTTTTGCGTGTCTCGACATCAGGAGCCTGAAGATCGGCGGTAAGTCCCCATTTGAAACGCGACAAAAGTCTCGGCTCAAGATCCTTCAAATCGACCGGAGCCTTGTCGGATGCGAAGACAAGCTGTTTGCCGTTCATCTGCAAATGGTTGAAAATCTGGAAGAAAGTATCCTGAGTCTTGGCTTTTCCTGCGAGAAACTGAATATCATCAACGATAAGCACGTCTATCATCTGATAAAATCTGATGAAATCGTTGCGCGAATCAGTGCTTTTGCACGCCGACATAAACTGCATGACGAACTGTTCTGCATTGACGTACAGCACTATTTTATCGGGATAACGGCGTTTTATCTCCAAACCGATGGCATGGCACAGATGCGTCTTGCCCAAACCCGGCTGACTATATATAAACATCGGGTTAAAGGCGTTTTTGCCTGGTTTCTCTGCGACAGCGTAACCGGCTGACCTTGCAAGACGATTGCAGTCGCCTTCTACGAAGTTGTCAAAAGAATACTCCTCGTTAAGCTGTGATTCGACCTTCAGTTTACGTATGCCGGGAAGGACGAACGGGTTCTTTATCTCATTCTTCGAGTTGATGTCCAGCGGAAGTTGAACGGAAGGATTTTCAATACTCGGCGAGTCTTTGGACGGTATTTTGACATCCGGAACCGTTTTGTCGGTAACGTCCATCATCACGCTGTATTCGAGGCGACTGTGCAGTCCGAGAACCTTGTTCAATGTCGAGCGGATAAGCCTAACATAATGAGCCTCTATATATTCAAAAGCATATTGGCTCTTAACCTGAACGGTAAGCACGTCGTCTTTATACGCAAGTGGAACTATCGGCGCAAACCACGCATCATAACACTCAGGTGTCACGTTGGCACGGATAACCTTCAAGCACTCACGCCATATTTTCTGATAATGTTGTTCCACTTTGTGATAACTTATTTGTAAAATATTGATTTACAGATATATTTTTCTGCTGTTCATTAAATTTTTCAGACGGCAATATTAACAAAAAATGGTTAATAACTATATTTTATTTTATTTGTATTTTAAAAATCTTTTTTCTAAATTACGGAGAATTTTCCAAAAAGATGTAAAAAAACTATTGAAACGCCTTATTTTACAAGGTTTTCAAGTATTTTACGCTTACTCCGAAAATATTTTTCAATTTCTCCATAACAGATTGAGAATCAGATTTTCTGACGCTTATTTCAAGATAGCATTTCAGTTCAAATTTCTGATTCTGTTGTTCTACACCTTCTTCTTTGAGTATTCTCATCACTTCATTAACGAGAGGATAATCACATTCGACGGAAAAGACATCATTGACGGTCTTATGAAGCATTCCGGCATTGTCGAGAGCCTCCTTAGCTGCTGTTTTATAGGCGTTTATGAGTCCCGGCACTCCGAGTTTGACGCCACCGAAATATCTGACCACGAGGACGCAGACGTTTGTAACATTTTTAGAAAGAATTTGATTCAGAATCGGTTTGCCGGCCGTGCCCGACGGTTCACCGTCGTCGCTCGCTCGCGAAACACCCTTATCAGAACCGATAACGAAAGCGTAGCAGCAGTGACGCGCGTCGAAATATTCCTTTCTGTATTTCGCGACGAGCGTTTTGACCTCCGTTTCGGAGGTCACTGGCACGGCGAAAGCGTAAAACTTACTGCCTTTCTCCTTATAAACGCCCTCGCCCTGTGACACGACGGCTATATATTCGTCGTTACACGTCATTTCAGAAGTTTCTTTATCTCATTCAACTTCATCAGTGCCTCGACAGGTGTCAGTGTGTCGATATTAGTATTCAGAATATCTTCCTTTATCTGAAGTAAAAGCGGGTCGTCAAGTTGGATAAAGCTGAGCTGATAGCCGTCCGGCTTGCGTTCGTTCTTCACGCTTTTTTCGAGAGCGTCGTGAGAATGCGTCTTCTCAAGCATCGACAACAGAGCGTCGGCTCTGTCGATAACTTTTTTCGGCATTCCGGCCATCGCCGCCACGTGTATTCCAAAACTGTGTGCCGAACCACCGCGTTTCAGTTTTCTCAAAAACACGACGTTTCCTCCAACTTCTTTCACCGTAACATGATAGTTTTTGATGCGCTCGAACGATTCCTGCATCTCAATAAGTTCGTGATAATGAGTCGCAAACATCACTTTAGCCCTATTTGTCGGGTTTTCGTGCAGATATTCCGTGATGGCCCACGCGATGCTGATGCCGTCGTAAGTGCTTGTGCCGCGGCCTATCTCGTCAAGAAGGACAAGACTTCTGTTCGACACGTTGTTCAGGATGCTCGCCGTCTCGTTCATCTCCACCATGAACGTCGATTCGCCGGACGAGATATTGTCGCTCGCCCCGACTCTGGTAAAGACCTTATCGACAAGTCCTATGCGTGCCGATGCAGCCGGAACAAAGCTCCCTATCTGCGCCAAAATGACTATCAGCGCCGTCTGTCTCAGCAAAGCCGATTTTCCCGACATATTCGGGCCGGTGATAATCATAATCTGCTGTTTCTCCCTATCTAAATAGACGTCGTTCGCGACATATTCTTCGCCGACAGGCATCATCTGCTCTATAACGGGATGTCTTCCTTCCTTTATATCAATGATATACGAATCGTCAACGACGGGACGCGAATAGTTATGGTCGGCGGCGACATGCGCAAGGCTCACAAGGCAGTCGAGTTTGGCGACGAGTGCAGCATCAAGTTGAATCGGCGAAACGTACTCAGCCGTAGCCGCGACCAATTCCGAATAAATCTGTCCTTCAAGTACTTGGATTCGTTCTTCCGCACCAATGATTTTCTGTTCGTAGGCCTTAAGTTCCTCTGTGATATATCGTTCCGCGTAAGCAAGGGTCTGTTTCCTCACCCATTCTGTTGGGACTTTGTCTTTATGCGTGTTTGTAACTTCGAGATAATATCCGAAGACGTTGTTGTAGCCCACTTTCAGCGATGAGATGCCTGTTTGGGCGGCTTCCCTCTGTTGTAATTCTGAAAGATAGTTTTTACCTGAGCGAGACAAGTCGCGCAGTTCATCGAGTTCGTCGTTAACACCGCAGGCTATTATGCTGCCTTTTGAAACGACGGCCGGCGTCTCCGGATTGATGGTCTTTTTTATTCTATTACAGATGGCGGCGCAGGGGTTCAGCTGATCACCGATAGCTTCGAGGGCTTTGTTTCCGCTTTCGACGCAGAATTTTCTGATGATGCCTATTTGTTCCAACGAACGTGAGATCTGAAGAATCTCGCGAGGGCCGATGCGCCCGAGCGAGACTTTGGAGATGAGTCGTTCGAGGTCGCCGACCTGACGCATGGCATCCTGAAAACGCGACATCTTTTCGCGGTCCTGATAAAAAAATTCGACAACGTCGTATCTCTCGTTGATTATGTCCTTGTTTTTAAGCGGAAGTACTATCCAGCGACGCATCTGCCGGCCTCCCATCGGCGTAACCGTGCAGTCGATGACATCCACGAGGCTTTTCGCCTTGTCGTGTGTCGTCGAGAGGAGTTCGAGATTGCGAACCGTAAATTTGTCTAACCAGACGTATTGTCCTTGGTCTATTCGCGAAAGCACTGTGATATGGTCTATCTTATCGTGCTGTGTCTCATGCAGATAATGGATGGCTGCACCAGCCGCAACGATGCCTTTAGGGAAGTCGTCCACGCCGAAGCCCTTAAGCGAGGATGTATGGAAATGCTTAGTCAGCGTGTCATAAGCGTAGTCGGAAGTGAATACCCAGTCGTCAAAAACCGTAAGGTAATATTTGTCGCCAAAAGTGTCTATAAAATCTCTTCTTTTGTTGCGTTGACAAAGGACTTCCGAAGGATTAAGGCTTTGAAGGAGTTTGTCGATATAGTCATTGCTTCCCTGTGTAAGATAAAATTCACCTGTGGAAACATCAAGAAAAGCCACTCCGCTGTTGTCTTTTTCAAAATGAATTGATGCAAGAAAGTTGTTTTCCTTCTTCTCAAGGACGTTGTCGTCGTACACGACGCCCGGCGTAACGAGTTCTATTATACCTCTTTTGACAAGTTTTTTAGTCAGTTTGGGATCTTCAAGTTGTTCGCAGATAGCCACTTTCTGTCCTGCCCTGACTAGTTTTGGGAGATATGTATCAAGTGCGTGATGCGGGAATCCGGCAAGTTCGGTGTTTTGCGAATAACCGACGGAACGGCGTGTAAGTACAATACCGAGGATTTCTGACATCTTCACCGCGTCTGCGCCAAAAGTTTCATAAAAATCGCCCACCCTGAAGAGCAGCATCGCGTCGGGATATTTCGCCTTGAACGCATTGTACTGCTTCATCAATGGAGTATCTTCCACCGCTGTTTTGTCTTTTTCTGCCATAAAATGTGAGAGATTAGTCGTATACTGATTGTGTCCGCAAAGATACAAAAAAAAGAAGTTAGAAGATAGAAGTTTGAAAGCTTACGATTTTTACGATTTTTTGAGCCTTGACCTTTTGACTTTTTGACGATTTGACTTGTTGACTTGTTGACTTTCTTAACCTCTCTTAACCGTTTGAACCGTTTAATGTTTAATGTTTAATGTCGAAGGTCTAAAGTCTAAAGTCTAAGGTCTAAAAACATTTCGCATTCCGAATTCCGAATTACACATTCAACTCTCGGCTCTCGACTCTTCAACCCCTTCTCTTCTTGCTATCGTACCCAGTTACGCACGTCTCACGCCGACAAATGTCATTTCTGGGAGGGGCAGACTGGCCGGACCGACTGCCCAAAGACGCGTCCATCGTTATGAATGCCCATGTCGTTGGAATAGAAATTCAAGTTGCACGCATCGTACGGGTAAGTACCGAGCGAAAGCGAACTCGACCAATAGGCACCTAAAGAGTCCGTGAGTTCGAGGCTGCCATTGTAGTAGAATCCAGCGGCCGGCAGGAATATGCTGTTGCCGTTAGTACCTGTAACACGGTAGCCGTTATTTCCGCCCTGTATCGTCCATTCCCATGTGCAGTTGTCCTCAAGTTCCTGCATCTCGACTTTTGTCGGCATACGCCAGACGCCGCCCCAGTTCACGCGGACAGCGTCGTCTGCCAGTTCGAGAACCGTCCTGTTGTCAACAGTGCCGTAATCTGAATTCGTGTTGTATTTGGTGAGAGTGGTTCCCGAGCCGTTACACCACTTGTAGGTGCTCTAATCGTACGTACTTTCTGTCGTCGTCCTTCTTGCACGACACGCACAGTGCCATCACCATGCACACCATAATCATCGTGAATAATCTGAAATATCTTTTCATCTTTTGTGTGATTTTTGAATTTTTAAGGGAACTTCTGTTTTTACTTGTTCCGCGCCGCCTTTCTGGGTCTTGCGAAGTCCGTCAGACAAAACATAGAAAGGAAACGACGCCACAAAGAGAGAAACTTTTCCTCATCAACGACACAGACGCAACGAATTATTTCTTGTAATAATCTTATACACTTTTCACGGAACCATCCACCAGAGGTTTACACGCTGCCGAACATCCGGTTGATAATGTTAGGAGTGTTTTTTCAACACGAATTTCACGAATTTAAATCATTCTTTTTTTGCAAGTTATTGTTAACAAGGATATTAGCAATGACTTGCTCTTTTATCGGCGGAGCGGTTTTATTATCTGTATCAATAATAATCAAGATTTGTCTATATGTCAACAAATCCTCTTCCCGTATTTTTGCGCTGCAATTTTATCTAAGGTTTTTATGGGACTATTTAATTTTAACAGGCCTCGCACAGACGGGCAGACCTTTGATGGTCAAGGCACTGAACGAACCGGGTTCATTGACAATGTCTTTGTCAATCTGGAGAAAGGTTGTCTGCTTCAACGTTATCCTTACGATAACTTGAGTACTTGCGCGAAAGTGACAGTACAAGAGGGACAACAAATGGTATTTATGTCCGAAGGAATGTATTCAGACACCTTCCTTCCGGGTAGTCACACGCTAACCACCAATAATGTTCCTTTCCTCGAAAAGATTATGAACATTCCCTTTGGTGGGGGTTCTGCATTTAAGACGACACTATTCTGTGTCAGCACCAAACGTCAACGTTTCGCCGGTGATGATGCCGGTTGGGGCGTAGGTCTTACGATTCGCGATTACACCCTTTCGGATGAGGGTATCACTATCAAAGTGGGTGCCTACGGCAGTTACGAGTTTCGTATTACCAATGCTATCGCTTTCATTCGTGAGTATAGCGGTACTGAGCACGAGATTTGGTTGGACGATTTTGCCAAAGAGTTCTCCTCTGCGGTCAGCCAACGTGTTACACCTACGCTCAGTAAGTTCTTCAGTCAGCGCAAGGTGAGTATCACCGAAGTGAATAACTATCTTTTGGAGGTAGCCGATTTT
>JAKSNC010000054.1 GCA_024400195.1 Bacteroidales bacterium | reverse complement strand
CGATCTTTTGTAGTTTGAAAAGCATCTTCGCTTAACCGCAAGGCTTATGTGAGGTCTTGAAAACGGTCACGCCATCTTGAAAGGTTTATAAATACATCGACGAGATGAGGTTTTACAGGTGAATGTTTGTAAAGTGGCAATTCCAAATCAGGAAATTTTTTTCAGAAAAAATTAGAAACTGCGTGAAAAATTATTATTTCTGCTGAATAACAAAATCGTGTGATGTTTTGAAATGTCGTAAAAATCAGACAGATAGATCAAATTTTTTATCCTGATTGAATGTTTTTGTCGTAACTTTGAATTGTTAATTGAAAATTTTAACAATATCATTAAAAATCAATTATTTAAAATTTAAACTATGAAAAAAATCTTACTTTTTGCAGCATGCTTGGTAATTGTTTCCGCAATGACGGCACAAAACATTGAAAAATGTGATTTCACAGCGAAAGATGCGCTTGAAAAGGTACAGACAAACAACCGTGCCACAGGCTCTTTCACCGAAGTGTTGGACTCTATCGTCTATACGAGCGAATGGAACAACTACACCGAGTCGTACCAATACGACTGGCAAGGTAGAATCCTCGTCAAGACGACCTGTTCGGAATGGGAAAACGAGCGTTTAGTTAATGCGTACGAAGGCGACCTTCTTAAGACCATAGAACACCTCAGCAGAGGCATAGGCTTGACCGAATGGGAACATTCCGCAACGGAGATTTATACTTATGATGAAAACGACAATCTTGTTCTCTTCGAATACAATGCCTTAAACTTCGAAGAATGGATGATTACAGACCGATACGAATATACCTACGACGAACAAAACCGTCTTAAGACATCCCAAACGTGGTGGTATGATTTCTACGGAGTCTATGGAGAACCACAACTTGTACCGGGCAATAGGGAAGAATATACTTACACGGAGACGACGGTCACAATCGACATGTATTCGTACTTTATGGAGGATGAAGAATGGCATTCGTCGTCGCGTATCGTCAACACGATAAGCGAATACGGCGGCTACAGCGAAACCGTACAGATGTCGTGGAGCGACGAGTCTCAAGAATATGTCAACGACTACAAGAACAGTTACTCATACGATGCCGACGGCAACATCACGGACGTTACAAACAGCCGCTGGGAAAACGGTGAATGGAATGTCGAGAGCCAGATGACAGCCGAATACGAAGACGGACTGTTGGTTTCGACGACTAACTCCGACATTTATACGACGGGCAGTTTGTCACCTTATCTGCATGACGAATATGAATATGATGCCGCCGGAAACCGCAACGTGGTGAAGAACTTTTACTACGAAAACGGAGAGTTGATTCAAAGCAGCATAAACGAATGTGAGTACGACATGACAATCGACGCCGATGAGATTATGGGCTGCCAAGCCGCTTGGAACAGTGTCGCCTCAGGATTCTTCACCTGTGCTGCCGACCAGGCCGGAATCCAAATAAACAACAAATGGACCAAACTCAATAGACACGAATTGGCCGATGACCTCTATACGATCGTTGATACTTATTATTCTGCAGCCTCGGGCGTCAATGAAGACGGAGAGGAAGTCCGCATCCATGTCGCCGGACTTGACGGCAGACTGTTTGTCAGATGCGACGAACCTTCCGAGATAAGCGTTTTTGATGTATCTGGACGCGTCGTCGCTATGCGCAGCAACATCAGCGAATGCGAAATCAGCCTCAATGCCGGAATGTATATCGTCAAAGCCGGCAAAGCAGCAGTGAAAGTCGTTGTGAGATAAAAAAAGCGTATAAGTCAAAATGAGGGTTGAATTTCAATATTACCGTTGTCAACTGATAAAACTCAAACCTCACCGCACGCCTTAACAAAATCAGGAAAATCGCAGCGGCGTTATAGAGAAATTTGTCCACGAACCTCGTTAAAAACGGTTTCGTGGACACTTTTTTAGTATTTTTTTTGTCCACGAAGGCATCTAAAATACCTTTCGTGGACACTTTTTTGCAAAAAATTTGTCCACGAAAAGAAATAATTATTACTTTTGCGGCGGAAAAACAACATGTCATGCAAGAAGTAATTGGAAGAAAACCGGAA
>JAKSNC010000053.1 GCA_024400195.1 Bacteroidales bacterium | reverse complement strand
GATGCCCTAAAAATAGGCGACGGCGAATAGGGTGCCTCATTGTCAAAGTCAGGAAGAGACTGTCAGTTACTGCACGATTCTGCATGACAAGATTTCTTTATGCGATAGCGATTGCAGACATTGGAATAAATTGACGACCAAAATTCAGCGTAACCGCCGTTCCAGTTATCCTGCCATCAAGATAGGAAAATTGGCAACTTCGATGAATTATGAGCGCATGGGCTACGGACGAAAGTTGATTAGTTTGGTGCAATATTTATACACAAAGCCGGAGCAAGTCGCCGGTTGCCGTTTTATCACAGTTGATGCCGTAAATGACAAGGATAAAAAAGCCATATCTTTTTATCAAAATATAGGTTTTCGATTCATGACGGATGATGATGAAAACAGCGAAACGAGATACATGGCTTTTGATTTATTGAGTATGCAGATATGAAATTTCGGATTAGGTTAAAAAGGAATCTCAGATTTTTGTGAACTTCAAATCTGCAACTATTAAAATAGTGCAGCAAAATAACGCAAATGGCTGATTTTCTAAACAGAAACCAGTCCTTGTTTTTCGTCCTAAAAAATTATAAAAAAAATATATGTTACGGAAAAAAATATTATTTTTGCAGCGGTTCTTATGACTGTTTGCTGCATCTTCACATACGGTGATGGTGTGCATGGCGATGTGCGTATCGTGCAAGAAAGACGATGACAATGAGCCGGACGGCAAGGTCGGCGAACTCGGCATAACCGATGCCTACATCGTGATGAAACGCTTTTCAGGAAACAAATAAATATCGCTATGAAAAAGAAAATATTGATTATCATCGCCATTATCATCGCTGCCGGAATATGTGCGGCAACTATAATACTTATAGTCAACAATTCAAAGTATGTCAAACCGGAACATATTGAACCTGAGGTGTTCGAAGACATCGAGTTCGACTCCGACCTGCTCATCGGGCTGTGGAACGAGAACTCGGTGTATTACCGCTACAACGACGACGGGAGTGCCGTCACATGGGACGTGGCTGATGATGTCACTGAAAACGATGGTACGCGACTCAACTGGGAGCTGCGTCACAACATATTCATTCATTACTACATAATGGAGATAGGCGGCGTGGTGCCGAAGATGTATAACATGAAACAGCTCGAACTCGACATCCTCGAATACAACGATGACTATGGCGTGAGCCACACCTTCAAGAGAGTGGAGGAGTTTGACCTCATCAATTAGCAGCTTTCTTCAGCTTGATGACTTTAGGGGTTTTCCCGATGAACTGCGGCATCGTCATCCCGACCGACGCGTTGATGTATGTCGGGTCACAGACGTAATACCTCTTACCGCCGTAGGTGAATGCATCGCCTTTTGTTTTGAAGTCATCGCCGAAGCAGACAGCTGTCGCCACATGCCCTTCGTATTGCAGGCCGATGACTTTTGCGTTGGTGTAGGTCGTGACGAGCCATGAGAACAGGGCGGCGCGGTCTTCACAGTCGCTGTACGGATAGGCGATTACCTCTTCCGGATAGAAATATTTCTCATAGCCGAACTGGTCGTTGTCGGTCTTGTAATCGAAGGCGTTCTGCACGAAATGCAGCAGCATGTCGATGAATTCGTAAGGTGATTTCCCGTCTCTTATCTCCGTGAGATTCGCCGTTAGTTCGCTCTGCGCCTCGATGGAGATAGGCGAGGCGAAATATATCGGGAACATTGTCATCGGTACGTCGTTGAGGTATGCGATATGCGAGGAATTGTATGGCAGTGTGACCTGTCTGTCTCTCGTGAGGTTGAGTGTCCTCACGATGTCGCATCTGCCCATGTTGAGGCTCTTGCTGAAGTTGAGCGACATCTGCCGCTTCTCGATGTCCTGCTTGCAGAAGTCGTACGAATAGACGGCTTCGTTGCCATTGCCGCCGAAGACGGTGTAGTATTTTACCTTTCCGCCGTTGTCGTCGAAACGGAAGAAGTTGTATGAATAGACCTCAAGACTATTGTCGATGGCGATGAGCAACGACAGTGCGCCGGAGTCCTTGCCGCGTGCCACCCTGACCTTGAAGCCGCCTTCGTTGCGCAGCATGTAAAAACAGAAAAGTACCCTGTCGTTATCGTTGGTGAACGCCTCGCTGGCGATGGAGCGCAGCAGGCAGTAATAACCCCATTCGTTGAGACCGCAGCTGTCAACGATGGCGGCGAGGTCGTCCCAAAGGTCTTGGGCGTAGTTGTCGTTGGCCGACATTTCCTTCAGGTATTTCGCTATGTCGCGTTCTTTCGTGTCCGCCGCACTGACGCGCAGATGGTTGTCGAAGTGTATCTTCAACAGACAACCGTAGAAGTTGATGTCAAGGATGTCGCTCCCCAAAGTCCTCTCTTTCATCGTGTAGTTCGTGATGAGCCGGTTATAAAACGTCGTGTCTTCGCTTCCCGCACGTTTCTTGATGACGTAGCTGTTGGCCAGACTGCTGTTTTTCTCTGCCACCGCCACAGAGTTGGTTACTGCCGGAAAATCTTGAACCTCAACATATTCCACATCGCAACCGCTTGAGTCGGTATTATTTCTTGAATCCTTCGCCACGGGGATGTCCTTCGGCTTCGGGGTATTCATGGCGAGTTGTTCCGCCTTGAAGTCGTTGAAAAGTTTCCATTCATTGGCCACGAAGTCGGCAAATTCCGCCATGGCTTTGGCTTTGAAATCGTTTATTTCTTTTTGCATCTCCTTGATGCCTTGGTTGTATCTCTCTACGAAGTTATTGTATTCATCTTCGACTTGCGAAAATGAATGCATTGACAATGTGATGATTAATAAAAATATCAGATTTTTCTTCATGCAGGTAATTGTTAAAGTCATGCAAAAATACAAAAAAAGTCTTGAGGGCGACTTTTTTTGTTAAAAGTTAAGAGAGTAAGGTTAAAAGGGACGACGGACGCACATTCGCGCAGCGACACATTGCGCAGCATCACATTAAAAAAATCGGTGCTCAATTCGCGTTTATCTACCTGACTTTTACTATCTTTGCAGCCGTAAAAACAAAAGATTATGAAATACCCAATCGGAACTCAGACATTCAGCACCATCATCGAGGAAGGTATGGTGTATGTGGATAAGACAGATCTCGTTTACAACCTCGCGCAGAAGCGTATCTGTTTCTTCTGCCGCCCGCGTAGGTTCGGGAAATCGCTGTTAATATCGACGCTTGAGAGCTATTTCAAAGGGGAAAAAGAGCTTTTCAAAGGCTTGAAGATTGAAGAATTTGAAAAGGACTGGATTCAATATCCGGTGTTCAGGATAGACTTCGCACAAGGCGGTTACGAGGATTCTGAAGGTTTGAAAGAGACGATTTCATCATATTTGGATAAATGGGAGGAACTTTATAAAATTGAAAACAAGTACGAAAAGTTAGGCCTCCGTTTCGCAAAAATACTCAGCGAAGCACACGAAAAAACCGGACGGAAATGTGTCGTCCTCATCGACGAATACGACAAGCCGTTGCTCGATGTTCTCATGGAGCCGATGGAGGCAGAGAACCGCGCCGTGCTGAAGGAATTCTACGGCACGTTCAAAGCGGCGGATGAGCACTTGCGTTTCGTGCTTCTCACCGGCGTGACTAAGTTCTCGCAGGTGAGCGTGTTCAGCGGCTTCAACCAGCCGGAAGACATCAGCATGAACCCGAAATTCGACGCACTGTGCGGCATTACTAATGACGAACTTACTGCATATTTCGATGACGAAATAGAAGCGATGTCCAAGGAACTCGGATATTCCAAGGATGAGCTGTATATGTTTATGAAGAAGCAATACGACGGCTACCATTTCTCCGAAGGTTTGTCGGAAGATGGTTCGCCAAAGAAAGTGATGCTCGATATTTTTAACCCGTTCAGCGTCCTCAACGCGTTGAATGACAGGAAAATCGGCGATTATTGGTTTAAATCGGGCACTCCGACTTATCTGATGCGCCTGCTCGACCGTAACAAGACCGACATGCGGGAGATACTGAGCCGCCAATATGAGAGTAGTTATTTCATGGACTACAAGGCCGACGTCGAAGACCCGCTGGCGATGATATACCAGAGCGGCTATCTCACGATAAAGGGATATGAGGATCTCGACAGCACTTATTTCTATACCTTGGATTACCCGAATGTCGAGGTAAAAAAAGGCTTCGTGGCGTTGTTGGCAAACGACTATTTCAAGACGACCAACGTCCAGCAGCCACTGGCTTTGACGATAAACAAGGCCTTCAGGCAAGGGCGCATCGACGACCTCCGTGATGAACTGTCATCATTCTTCGCCTCAATTCCGTACGACGCAAACTACCAGCAACGCGTCTGGAGCTACGAAAGCCATTATCATTACACATTATACTTGATTTTCAGACTGTTGTCTTGTTATACGACATTAATTGAAAAGGAAAACTCAAGAGGCCGCGCCGACATTATCGTTGAAACAGCCGACTACATCTATATCTTTGAGTTCAAATTGGACGGCACTGCGGCTGAAGCGTTGAAGCAGATTGACGATAAGGGCTATGCGGAGCCGTATGCCGCTGATTCGAGAAAACTGTTTAAAATTGGAGTCGGGTTCTCTTCCGAAAAGAAGAACATTGTTGAGTGGGAAGTGGTTTGAGAGTGAGGAGACTATAGAGACACACTGCACGCGTCTTAAAGAGATGAGGCTGGCGCATCAACAAAAAACAATTCGCATTCAATACTCTATTAATTGTCCAAACTATTCGAAATAGACTTCCCCAAAGGTGATTTCAAAGGATGAATTCAGCAGGCAAAGTTACAATTCCTGACTTTGACAATGAGGCACCCTATTCGCCGTCGCCTATTTTTAGGGCATC
>JAKSNC010000052.1 GCA_024400195.1 Bacteroidales bacterium | reverse complement strand
TGGGACATAAACAACTTTTTTTGAGTTGTGAGCACTTCTGGAGGAGCTTTCGTAATCATTTAAAATACCGTCGAATAGTATTTAAAGTTACGAAAATTTCTCCAGTTTTGCAAATATATCTAATTAATAATCAAATATTTAACTATAAATTTTGGTGCCGTTTCGAGCCTCTGATTAAGGTGTTTGATGATGGTGTTTTGTATCGTTACAAATCGTCTTCGCTTGACTCAAAACTTTACCAAGTTATTTTTTAATGTTCACTAAATTGCTAAATTTAAGTAATAAATGTAACTTTTTTCGCACATTTTTATTTTCCGTTGTCCCAGCATCAGTCCTGCCGTGCGCCGCAAGTCTTCCGCCGCCGTCTTGGTTTTTCCTTTCACTGCCTCCCGTACCGACGATGGACAATGCCATGCGGAAGGCTTAGTGTGATGAATTTCAGTTGTACCCACATGACACCTGAATTTTAGTTTGTTGTGAAATAACCTACAAACACACTTTTGCTTGTAGTTATAGTTATAGTATAGCTGCCAGCATCAGGTACCGTTACGTAGGCGTTGTCTGGTGTGAACAGACAGATTGTTGTCACCGCCACATTCCCCGATGTCGTCTTTACAGAAATGTCAGCTGGCCCGAAATTGTCGTGGAACTCTATTATTAATGTGCGTCCCTCCAACTCTGCAGATATGTCGTTTTCAGTGATGCCTTTAGGATCCATGTCATACGTTGCATCACTTTTAACTATTCTTATTGGCATCCCGGCATAAACGATCTGCGACATAAGTAGGAAGATTGAAATAATAGCAAAAAACTTTCTTTTCATTTTTTACGTTTTTAAATTTAACATTCTGTTATTTTTGAAATTCATACTGCGAAAATAGGAAAACAATTCGCAATTTCTAAAAAAACGCCATTATTTTCAATCACACGCAATTATAATAGGATGACTTAATTGTCTTTAAATCAAACTGTTACGACAATTGTTTTTTTTATTTCGAAGGTTTGAAAATTTGTCCTACCTTTGCAAAATGAAGAAAAATAATGTCATAGGCAGTGCTATTGTGGCGATTTTATGTCTCCTGATACTGCCGTGTTGCCGATTCTCACCGTTTCCGAGCGACGGAAAATCGCTCCATAACACAGTCCTTAAGACAATAACAGATACCATGACGGCCAACCCTGACGCGGCGTTGGATATGATAGTGTCGCTCTCCGACACTCTTGATGAAACACATCTTTCCAAAACTGAATATTACGAGTACCAAATTTTAGTCGCCGAGGCTCTCTATAAGAACGATTTCAGGCAGACAAACGACTCTGCGGTGACTGCCGCCGCCGTTTTTTACGACAGCCTTGCCTTGAAATATCCGAAAAACATTGATGTCATCTTCTATAAGGCTCGCGCACATTATTATAAAGGTGTGGGTGAGCAGGAAAGGGAACTTGCAGCGGAGGCTTTCGGCGATTTTCTTTCTGCGCTCGAGGCTTTGGATATGATAAATTACGAAAAGGAGGAGAGATACGACATCAGGCACTTCAAAGCTTTGACGTATAATAGGTTGGCTGGAATTACACGTTTGTATGAAATCAACAACATCTCGATTGAATTATATTCACTTGCAAATGAGATATATTTGAAGGAAAAAATGTTTAATTCACTTGCTAAAGGTAAGTATCAAATAGCATTGATTTATAACAAAATAAATGAGGATAGTTTAGCGTTTTTGTCAATTTTTGATGCCGATTCGCTTCTCACACTAAGTGGGCGTGAGGACATCAGGTTAAGTGAGTGCATCGCCCGTACCAAGGCAATGATATTGTACAATAATGGCATGCAGGACGAGGCGCGTGTGATAATTCTTTCACTGATAAACAGTTCCAACGAGGAGACGTCGATGATTAGCTGCGGCATGCTGGCCGACATCTACTATAATGAAAGTCAATACGATTCTGCGATATACTATTACGAGCGATACTTTGGAATGCACAAGTTTTCGCGCATGGATGCCGCCCGCCGCATCATAGAGATCTGTAACATCACGGGTGACAAGGAGAAGGCGGCGCAATATGCGCCTTATCTTGCCGAAGACACAGCGGATGAGATAGCGCTCACGTCGGTGAAGAATGAGATTGTGGCCGCCTACGGACGGTATCTTGCCGATAGGGAGGTGGCGCGGAAGTCACATCTGTGGAGGACGCTGATTGCAGTACTCGTGTGCATCACCGTTGTCATCACCATCGCGGCAATGGTTTTCGGCACCGTCAGGCGCCGCCGTCACAAGCGTGAGATTGCACAACGCGACACAGACGTTTTTACTCTCACAGGCAAGGTCTGCGAGGCGGCTGTGGCGAACGACGCGATGCAGCAACGCATTGAGAGTCTCGAAGGTGAGTTGGAGATGGCACGCCGTCGGGATGTGCCTTTCGGAGAGTTGATGGAACGGCTTCTGGAAAACAGAGTGTGCCGCCATGTCGCCGCCATCCGCGACGATTCTATAATCAAGACCGCGAACAAATATCCGGAATATGAACTCAACGAGCGCGAACAACGCCGCCTCATTGATGCTGTTGACAGTGTCTTTGGCGACTTCACGTTGAAGATGAGACACCGCCATCCGCGCCTCACCGCAGATGACAGCGTCTATCTGTGCCTATACCTCATCGGCCTCGACGAGCGGCATGCTGCTGCCGTAACGGGCAAAACCTACAACGCTGTGTGGAATCGCTCCAAACGCCTGCACGAAATCTTCGGCAGCGAAAAGGAAATGCGCGAAATTATGAGGGATGAAATAAGCGCAAGGCTTTAGTTATAAAAACAACGCGCCTACTTTAAGAAGCTGTTTTGATTTCTTACAATGATAATTATATTGTATGTCATTTCGATGCGATTTGCACATCTTTCCGGCATCTTTTCCTCGTTTCACTTCGTCGCAAAACAAGAAAAATCTGCTCGAAAATCTAATGCAAATCTCTATCGAACAAATCAAAACAGCTTCTTACTGTTTGATGATTTTTTCTTCGAATACACTTCCGTTTTCGAGTGAGAGTTTCAGAATGTACACGCCAGGCGCGAAGCTGCTTATGTCGATGGTGCCTAAGTCGCTGTGTTGCTTCTTCACGAGGCGTCCCGAGATGTCGTATAAGCTGACGCTTTCGATTTTTGCGCCGGAAGGATTTTCGATGTTTATGACATTGGAAGCGGGGTTGGGGCTGCAGAAGGACGTGACCGCCTCAACGGCAGATTCGTCCACCGAGGTGAAGCCTTCAACGAACAGAACCATTATGTTCATTGCAGTACCCTCGCCATTGACAAGGAAGGCTGTCACACCGTTGTCTAATGTCTCGACTCCGTAAATAAAATCAATACCGTCTTCCGATGGATATCCCGAGATGCGTTTCTCCCATTTTATCGAAAGGAAATAGTTTGAAATACTTCTTTTTCAATAACATCACTAAGATAAAACTCTTTGACATTATAGTTTATTGCTCAGGTCCATTCATCACACACGAAGTGCAACCTTGTGTATCGCAATAATATAATTTCAAGCCGCAGAATGACTTTTGCTCAAGCTTACATCCCGAATTTCCAGAAGTGCAATTGCATGAAATCTTTGTCTCAACTGACGAGCCCGCCGGTATTGACTTCGGTAATATTACAGTGTTGTTTATACTAATATCCATATTCTCCGCTAAAGGAGCTAATACTAAATTCCCAAAAATATTGAGGAAAGTATAAGTGTTAAGTTCAACGTTCTTGTTTTTTGATTCGGTAACAATACTGTTAAAATAGTCAAAAACATCTTCTAATTGAAATAAAGCTTCAAAGGCATTGCCGTGAATGACATCCATATTACTTATCGGTAGTTTGACAAATTTGTCGTTTTCTTTAGGGATAGGTTGATCTGTAATAATTGTTATTCCGACATTGCGGTTTATCAACCCTAACACTTGTATTTCAGTTCCTGTCAGATTGCCGTTATTTGCCGTCACATTTTCTCTGTGACAAGTATGGCACCCGTTTTCCATCGCACAAAAATACGTTCCTTTTAAGCATACCGGATAGCACTTGTTACTGTCACCTTCTTTACAAATACATCTAAACGACACTTCTGATACTTCACTTACCAAACTGCGATTTTCAACTGACTGTACGACCCAATAATACCCTTGTGGCAGTGTTAGTAAATATTCTTTGTTTTCTTTTTTGTAAGCCTTGCTTCCGGCCGGAAAGGGAATACCTGTATCATCTGACAGGAGAATGTTTTCAATAATGTTTTGGTCTTGTTGTTCGTCAAGTTCTTTTACTTCAATTTCTTGCAAAATGTTTTTCTTGCATGCTTCGAATGTAACAACGATGGCCGCTACCATCAACAGTGCCACTACAGCTGTGTCGAGCTTGATTCTTTTATTCATTTTGTTGAATTTTTTGATTTTTATTTTTTCGCACATTTTTATTTTCCGTTGTCTCGGCATCAGTCCTGCCGTGCGCCGCAGGTCTTCCGCCGCCGTCTTTTATTTTCCCCCGCAAACGAAATATCACTGTAAAGTTAAACACAATATTTTTGCTTTGTCAAGAAAAAAGACGTGTGTAAATTTTGCATAGTTAGAAGTCCTATTTTGACGATATTTCTTTAGGTTCCACAACTACGCCTTTGATTCTCAAGACGGCTTTTTTATCGGTGACGGAGTTCGTGAAATAGAACACATGTTCGCCGCTGCCGTTTTGGGCGATGGTGTCGAAGTCGAAAGTCGTTTCGTCGAAGACGATTTCGGGGCCGTTCTGCCGCATAGAATCGTTTTGAGCCGACAGTAATATCGGAGCGAGCATAATTGCAATGATTATTATCTTGTTTTTCATTTTGTTTCGTAGTTTGGATGTTGCTTTTCCCATGTTTCCTTTGCTTTGAGAAGCTCTGAATAGTCGCCGAGATAGAAATTGGTGAACACGACTTCTTTATTTGGAGAGAACAGGTAATATGTCGGATAGCCGACAATCTTAATGAAATTATTTATTCCTTTTGCGGCATAAAGATGACTTTTCATATTGTATTTCTGTCCTATTGTGGCGATTGCTTCGAGATTGTCGGAATAGGGATGGATAGAAAGAATCTTTATCCCATTTTGTTCCAATATAGTACTCCCTAACGAATCGGTTTCGCAGCCGAATTTTATAAACTGTTTGAAGCATGGTTCGCAGCCGAACTGCCAGAAATCTAAGAGCATCCAACCGTTTTCTTTCGCGATTGTGGTTGTGTCGCTGTCGAGACTGACTATTGGAAAACTGAGGAGTTTTTCGGTAACGGTATCAAGTCTTGTACCGCCTTTCATGCTGTACGGAAGAAAGTTTTCGTCATGAAAGGAGAACTTTTTATAGACAGGGCTGTCTGCGTTGAATATGCTGTCGTAAAATTGGCTTTTGTCATTATGTGTTACGTCGCCGATGATGTACTTTATCGTTGCGAAATATGATGTGTCGCCCTTAAGTGAACATTAAAAAATAACTTGGTAAAGTTTTGAGTCAAGCGAAGACGATT
>JAKSNC010000051.1 GCA_024400195.1 Bacteroidales bacterium | reverse complement strand
TGACCTATAGCGACATACACAGACTAAAAATCCTGCAAATTGACCTATACGTCGATTTTTCTTTATCTTTGCCGCCGTGAAAAATATCTTCGCCATATTGTCAGCAGTCATCGTCTTCGCCTCGTGTTCCGACAAGACGGGCGGCTGGCATTCCGCGCCGGAGCTGCAGACGGCACACGAGCTGATGCAGGAACGACCCGACAGCGCGTTGAAAGTATTGATTGGTTTCGACTTTGACGACAGCACGAGCCGCTCCGTTGTAAACGAATACCAGATACTTGTGGCGGAAGCACTTTACAAGAACGATTATCAGCAGACCAACGCTCAGGCCGTCATTGACGCAACGGCATATTACGACAGTGTCTTTGAAAAACATCCGAAGAACATAGACCTCGCCTTCGAGACGGCGCGTGCGCACTACTACAAGGCCGTCGGTGAAACCGAAAAAGACGACATCGTGGAGGCGTGTGCCGACTACCTCAAGGCCGCCGACATCATGGAAGATGCGTTTCCGGAAATTGCGAAGGCGGCGGAAAAAGGAATGATGGGTGATTATAATTACGAAAGGACAAGATTTATCTGTCTTATTTACGAAAGGTTGGGGCAGTTGATGCTGGCCGAATCGTACTGTGAGCCGGCTGTTGAAAATTTCAAAAAATCATTATCCTATGCACGTCTGACCGGCAATGCGAAAACAGAAGCAAACATCCTTAAGCACATTGGGAATGCGTATTACCTCGCCGAAGAGCCTGACAGTGCGATGTCGTATTACAAAAAAACGCTCGTTACCGGAAGCGAATTCAAAAACATCTGCGAGGAAGTTATAGCCACGGTTGCATTCTTGTACAACGACGACGGCAAGGCTGATTCCGCAAAAATGCTGTTGAGGGGCAACATGTCATCAAGAAACGGCAATGTGATAATTAAAAACTCTTTGGTCATGGGCAATATTTTTTATGATGAATGTGAATACGACTCCGCAGCATATTATTACTCAATATGTTTTGAGAACGGCAACGAGCAGACCAGGATGTCGTCCGCCCAGAGACTGAGTTCAATATACGACAGAAAAGGTGAAGCAGACCGCGCAGCTTTTTACAGCCGGTATGCGACAGAGAATGCCATAAAGGAGATAAACCGCAGCACAAAGGCCAAGGAAATTGTCGTGTTCTACAACAGTTACAAGGAGAAAAAGCAGAGGATGGAGACAATCCGCTTGACCGTCCTGTATTCGGTCGTCACGCTGATAATCGCCGGCGTGGTTTTCGCGGTAAGGAGCATCATGCACCGCAGGCAGAAGGTGCGGCTCTCGGCCGAGATAGCGACGAGCAGGATGCTCATCGACGATGTCAACTGGCGGCTCTCGGTCACAAGCGGCAAACTCGAAAGCGCACGGCGGAAGATAAGCGAGCAGCAGGACGCCATAAAATCGAAGGAGGAGGAAATCGACAGCATACAGCAATCGGCAGCCAGTCCGAAGGCCGAAGAACGCCTGCGTTCATTCCGCGCTTCTGATATATGCGCCACCATAATGTCGCGCATCAATGAACTTGACGCAAGAGGAATAAAACTCACCGAACTCAAACCGCTCACAAGCAGTGAGCTTTCGGAACTACGCCAAGCTGCCGACAGCTGCCTCAATAGATTCACAAGCAGGATGATGAAAAAGTTCCCGCAGCTGAACAGCGACGACATAACATACATTTGCCTTTACCTGCTCGACATATCCGACAACGCCATAGCAGGCCTCATGGACAAAAACGGAAACACAGTGTGGTACAGAGCTAAAAAACTGCGCTCAATTTTGGATATTTCCCCAAAGGAAAGCATCAGCCATACACTCTATTCGTTTGTTTAATATGCTGTAATTCAAGTTGTTAACTGATTTTATTGAATAATTTTGAATGATTAATTTGAGACAAGCTAAAAAAAAACGACATAATTTTGCGACAAATTTCAAACAAATAACATTTAAAAGATAGAAATATGAAGAAAATCATTGTAGTATTATTGGTACTCGTTTGTGGTCTTGCCACGATGTCCTATGCTAACGGCGTCCCATCACCGAAAATAAGTTACAAATGCGCCTCGCAGTATAAAAAACAGGCTAAGACCTTAGCACAGGACCATCAGTGGATTTCATTCAAATGCAGGGACATACACTATTGGAATGGTGAAGAAGGATGGGATGCAGTTATCAGCGTCATCATAAAATACGACGAAAAAAATCCATTGGTTTTTATGAATGTGGACGACGAAAAATTTCACTTACTAACGAAAGACTCGTACAAAAGAATCAATGATGTGAGGTTGGAGATAACAGATATTACGAGGAACAGCCGTGAGGGACGAGATTTATATGAAAACATAGGAGTTTACGGGTCAATTGCAAGTGTGCTCAGTAATGTGTCCTATTTCCTCTATCCAATTGATTTTGTCAACACCATGGCTATACGTCCATTTTTTAGAAGCTGCAACGAAGTCGAGATTGACGGCAAATCGTATAACAGGTACGAGTCGTTCTTTACGCAGGAAGAAAATATCGTATCGTTTGTGAACAACGAAAACAACATCCTCGACAGCGTCTATCTCGAATATCATTCCAAAGAGGGTGACGAGGGTAGAGACTATTATAACATTTTTGATGTGCGCTTTGAAGACCGCCGGCAGTATATCGACTCGGTTTTTAACTTTAACAATCCAAAATATGTCGTCTATTCAAGATATGACGAGTTTACATATCCTGTAATGATGTCAAATACGGACAATCTAACTAACGACATCCTTGATTTTCCGCTTGTAAACCTACAGGGTGACACAACGACGCTGAGCAAGAACAACGGCTGGCTTTTGTTGAATTTCTGGTCTATTGGGTGTGGGCCATGTCTTAAAGGTTTGGAGAAATATCAACACGAAAAGGACTCTCTCGGCTACCGCGTTCTTGAGAATCAGGGCATAAAGATTTTGGCAATTGAACACAAGTCGAATAATATGGAACGCATTGGTAATATTGCCGATAAGATGCAGTGTGGCGACATCATGTATTCCGCCAAAGGCATCGGAACAAAAATAAGTATTCCCATATTGGGGTTCTATTATCTTATCTCCCCGGACAAGAAAATAGCAGGCAAATATGGTGAATTAGATTATGATAAGGTCTTGAAAGCCAAACAAAATTACAAAACCAAATGAAAATCAAGATAATAATCATCGCAATCCTGCTCGCCCCGATATTACTGTCGGCTCAAAACGGTTCATGTGATAGAGGGCCTTCATGGTTTTTGGACAAAGTAGGTAACTTATTCAGTTTCAATTGGTTCTAATTATGAAAAAAACAACCTTGTTTATCATAACCGCATTGCTTTGCTGCAATGCGGTTTGCCAAGAAATCGGACCTTATAAGTTCAGCATCGGCACTTTCTCAAAGTTTCACAAACAGTCCAAACGAATGGCAGAGAACAACAAACTGCTTAATTTCGGAGTGAGATGGGAGTCGCGAATGGACGGAGTGACACAATTCGTACAGGAATACGACGTCTTTATCGACTACGGCAAGTCGCCTGTCGTATATATCAACAACATCAGTGGAATGACTAAGACCATTCTGACTAAAGACTACGTAAAAATTGTCGATGACATGAATAGAAACCTGATTGTCTATAGCAGAAAGGCAAAAAACAAGGACTACTACGAAGTTGGAATAGAGAACTGTCTGTCGGCTTTACATAGTTTGGAGTACATTCTTTACCCTTTGGGTAAGAAGTTTAACCCAGGCATACCAAATCTTCTTCTAAGCAGTTCCGACACTCTGTTGCATGGCGTTGAATATGTGAAGTATGTCGGACATTCGGGCAGGTATTATGAATATAACGACGAAACAGGAGCGAGGGACATCCCTTACGATGAGATAATATACATTTTCATAAACAAGGCCACTGACTTGATAGACAGCGTTTTTGTAACCAATATAACTAAAAACAAGTACAAGTACGAGGCGTTCTACAATGTCTTTTCCGTAAGCAACGACGACATACGCCCGTCATTCGACTCAATCTTCGACTTCACACAAAAAGCCTACGCCGGATATTCGCTTCACGATGAAACGAATCCGCCAGCGAATATGTTCTACACACAAAACAAATACTTTTCCGACGAAGTCCTTGATTTCCCGATAGTTGACCTTAACGGTGACACGACTACGATAAGGGAAGAAAAAGGTTTTATCTGTCTTGATTTATGGTTCATCGGCTGCGGAGCGTGTATGAAGGAGCTTGAAATGATGAAAAAAGAAAAGGATTCCCTTGGCTATAGAATAATTGAAAACGCCGGAATAAAACTTTTCTGCGTCAACGAGTTCAGCGATAACGCCGCATTGATAAGGGAAACAACGGCAAGATACGATTGTGAAGACATTATTTATTTCGCAAAGGGCTTCAATACAGTGTATAATGCGACTCCGTGTCCATACATAATACTCATCTCCCCTGACAAGAAAAAAATTTTTGAATCGTCTGGTCTGCAAAACTGGGATGAAGTCTTGAAAGCCAAACAAAATTACGAAACGAAATGAAAAACAAGATAATAATCATCGCAATCCTGCTCGCCCCGATATTACTGTCGGCTCAAAACGGTTCTATGCGGCAGGACGGCCCCGAAATCGTCTTCGACGAAACGATTTTCGACTTCGACACCATCGCCCAAAACGGCAGCGGCGAACATGTGTTCTATTTCACGAACTCCGTCACCGATAAAAAAGCCGTCTTGAGAATCAAAGGCGTAGTTGTGGAACCTAAAGAAATATCGTCAAAATAGGACTTCTAACTATGCAAAATTTACACACGTCTTTTTTCTTGACAAAGCAAAAATATTGTGTTTAACTTTACAGTGATATTTCGTTTGCGGAGGAAAATAAAAGACGGCGGCAGAAGACCTGCGGCGCACGGCAGGACTTATGCCGGGACAACGAAAAATAAAAATGTGCGAAAAAAAGTTACATTTATTACTTGAATTCAGCATCATAAAATCATGAAAAGATTCTTAAAAACGGCACTGCTTATCGTCATCGTTCTGGCTCTCGGCCTGACAGCATTCGCACAAATAGGCTTTCGAGCAAAACGTCATTATTCCGGCTATGCGAAAAAGTCGTTGGAACAAAACGCATGGGTCAATATGGACCTGAAAATGATAAACCGCTTTGATGACGGCGGATTTCAGATAGACTATAAGGTGAGTATCCACAACGATGACGGCGTGTATACCTATTACTTAACAAGTTTCGGCGATAACGGCATTGAAAGGGTTGACAGAATTGACCCCAAATGTCTGTCGATTGTTAATTTTGAGACCAACGAGTTCGCGCAGATACACAAATGTAAAGAAACCGACTTCTTTGAGTTCTTTAGGATACAGGTTGAAAACAGGCTGACGTATATGCCGTATTACTGCCAACTCGTAAAAGGTTACAGTTGGCTGTGGTCAAGACGAACAGTGCCGTTCAAAGTAACCGACACTGTGATACGCGGAAGAGACTGTTCCAAATTTATAAGCAGCACCCAAACATACGTCCTCAATGACAAAAAATTCAAATATCTCACCTTTACATACGTCAACCATGACGACTATATTGTTGACAGCGTCATCACATACGGCAAGTTTAGTAACAGTAAAAAAATAACTTGGTAAAATTCACGACCTTTTGACGAGATAA
>JAKSNC010000050.1 GCA_024400195.1 Bacteroidales bacterium | reverse complement strand
GCAAAACAAGAAAAATCTGCTCGAAAATATAATGCAAATCCCTATCGAACAAATCTAAACAGCTTCTAAAAGGTGACTTCTATAAATTTCACATTTTTATCAACTATCGAAATGTTTCGGCAAAATTAGAATAATATTTCAAATTATCGAAAAATTTGTTTCATTTCGTTGGATTTACAGAAATCGCCTTAAAGTTAACGAATGACCAATCAAGGAATGTATTTATTAAAGTCACTGTAAATCTTTAGCTTTGACGGCTTCGGCAATAAGGGCGTGGCCTTTCTCGTTGGGATGAATGCCATCGTCGCAAAGAAAGTCGCTGTAGTTTCGAAACTCCAAAAACGGTGTTGTTATGTCGATAATCGGCACTTGCAGACGGCGTGCCATCTTGAATAGTTCTACGTTGTACATCTCGTGCCACTGGTAGAGGTACATTGTGCGGCCTCCGAGCCACGCGAGGATATTGTCGCGGTTAAGACCAGCCGAGAGATATTCGAAAAACCTGTCGGGGTCGATTAGTGGCAGCGACATGATGACTGGGTTGCCATTATTGCTTCTTATCTTCTGAATCAAGGCACTGTATTGCCTCACGAAGATGTCAACTGGATTTTTAGGAATATGTGTAACATACGGATTTTCAGACACTTCTTTCCAATTATAGTCGCAGTCGTTGCCGCCGTATTCAAGCATGATGCAGTCGGATTCGGCCACATCTTCCTTATGTCGGTCGATGTGTTTCACGCCCTGAGTCGTGGTACTTCCGAAACAAGCGAAGTTCTTGACGCTGATGCCAAACTGTCGTCCCAAACGGTTGATGAAGTTATTATCGGAAACGCGGTAAAGAGGTTTTCCGTCAATATTTTTTTCCGATGAGACGACACCTTTCATAATAGAATCTCCAAAAGTGCAGATGATTTTTCCCATTTTTTACGTTTTTTACGCCGCAAAATTAGGGAATCGTCATCACACTTGAAAAACAATGTGATAGGCTGTCATTGATTATGGTACAAAAAGACGTTTAGGGGCGAAAGTGCCGTTTTTAGGGGTGAAATGAGGCAAAAAAAAGACGAATCATCTATCCTTAAAGTCACCATCCGATGATTCCGTCCAAGTCATCGAGGCGGACAGTCTCGATTCCCGCCCCGCTTAGTGCCGCATCGGCCTGTTCAAAACATCCTGAGACCTCGCCTGCAAGATGTCCGTCGGAACTTATAATCACCGGAATACGCATCTTTTTCAAGAACGGGAAAAGCCATTCGCTCGGATAAAAACCGTTGTAACGTCCTTTATACATTCCGCGCGTATTAACCTCGACGATGAGATTCTTCTGCTTTATCAAATCCAATGTCTCAAACAGCAAATCGCGGTACCATTTGTCGCTTTCCTGAAAATAACGACCCTTATTGTTCATTTTTATCTTGTCGAAATGGCCGATGATTTCAAATTTCTCATTCTCTATCATCATGTTACTTTGCTCGAAGAAACGCTTCACTCCGGCCTTGATGTCACCATGGAAAATCTCATTCAAGCCTTCGTCGTAAGGCTCGATTTTCGCGCCGTCGATGAACCACAACGCGCCGTCTTTCTCAACCAAATGCACCGAACCGATGAGATATTCCAAACCCAGATTCTCGCGCACCGACTGAAAATCCTCCGACATGCCCGGGATATACTCCATCTCCATTCCTATCCTGACGTTAATCTGGCTTTTATATTTGTCTTTCAATCGTTTAACTTCAGCAACATAGTCGTTGATGCGTTCTTTTTTCAGTGAGACGCGGTTCTCGAAAGGCATAGGCGAATGATCTGTTATACCAATCACCTTCAAATTTTTCGATATTGCGTCGAGTACCATCTCTTCCATCTCCGATTTCCCGTCGGAGAAATTGCTATGAGTATGAAGGTTATAGTTTTGCATATTTTAAACGGATTGAATTATCTTATAAACCTTATCGCCCCTTCTCACGAGGTCGTTTGCGGGGATGGAGCACAGTTCGCCTTTCTTTGCGGAGTCGGCAGATGCGAGATCGACGCGAATCTCTTTGATGACGTCTTCGTAAACGCCTGTCGTCGGGCCGATAATCATAATCTCGTCTCCGATATTCAATTCGTGGGTTTCCATTCTAATCTCTGCCACGTTAATCTTCGCGAAGAAGTTTGTCACGGTACCGACAAAAAGTTTCGTCTTAGTCGCCTGAGAACCATATTTTTCAGTCCATTCACCCATTTTTCGTCCGAGATAGTAACCATCCCAGAAATCGCGGTTATAGACACTTCTGAGGCGTTCCGTCCACGCGTTGACCTTTTCTTCGGTGAAGGTGCCCTCCAAAATTGCATCGACGGCTTCGCGATAGACTTTCACAGTGACTTTCGTATATTCCGGGGAGCGGCCTCTTCCCTCGATTTTCAGAACCCTGACGCCGGCGTTGAGCACCTTGTCTAAAAACGGCAGCGTGCAAAGGTCTTTCGGCGACATAATGTATTCATTTTCAATGGCGAGATTCACTTCGCGGTCTCTATCCCACACCTCATACCCTCTTCTGCAAGGCTGCACGCACGCGCCTCTGTTTGCCGACGAGTTGAAGTTGTCGAGACTCAGATAGCATTTTCCGGAGACGGCCATGCACAATGCACCGTGACAGAAGGCCTCAAGACGCACGAGGTTTCCGTTTGGGCCCGTAATATGTTCTTTTTCAATATTCTTATAAATATTTTCAACCTGTTGCAGCGACAATTCGCGTGCTGTCACGATGACGTCGGCGAACTGTGAATAATAACGCACGGCCTCGGTATTAGTGACGTTAGTCTGCGTCGATATATGCACTTCGACGCCGATTTTTCTCGCGTATTGTATGACGCTTTGGTCGGAAGCTATTATGGCGGAGACGCCGGCGTTTTTGATTGTATCAAGCAGAGAACGCATCTCGTTCATTTCCTCATCGAAGACGACGGTATTGACGGTGACGTAACTTTTCACTCCGTGCGAGGCGCAGATTTCGGCGATGGTGCGCAAGTCTTCAAGAGAAAAGTTTTTTGTCGAGCGGGAGCGCATATTGAGGTGTCCGATGCCGAAATAGACGGAACCTGCGCCGGCCTGTATCGCGGCTGAGAGAGCCTCGTAGGAGCCGACGGGAGCCATTATCTCTATGTCGTTGGAAGTCATTGATTTTCTTTTTTTAGATAAATATTTTTAATCCACTTTCAGGACGAGTCCTTTCAGATAAGAGCCTTCCGGATGGAATATATTGACGGGGTGGTCGGCAGGTTGTGAAAGGCGGTACAAGATATGCGCATCGCGGCCAGCTTCGATGGCGGCGGCCATGACGACACTCTGAAACTGCACTATATCAACTGCTTGCGAACAACTAAAGGTAAAAAGGAATCCGCCGTGACGCAGTTTAAGCAAAGCCTCATAATTGATAAATTTGTAGCCTTGAAGCCCGTGGTGCAGGTTCTTATGGTTTTTCACAAACGCCGGCGGGTCGAGGATGATAAGGTCGAACTCGTCTTTTTCAAGATTAGTGAGATATTCTTTTGCATCTTGGCAGACGCAAGGGTTTGATTCGACATCGAATCCATTGAGTGTCAGATTATTTGCGCAGACATCCATTGCTTTACGCGAGCTATCGACGGAGACGCAACGCCGTGCGCCGCCTCGCAACGCGGTCACACTGAAGCCGCCCGTATATGAGAAAGTATTAAGTACATCGCGGTCGTGAGCGAGGCGGCGCACGAGTTCGCGGTTGTCACGTTGGTCGAGGAAAAAACCCGTCTTCTGCCCCGTTTCCCAGTCAACATTGAACTTGGAACCGTTTTCCGTCACGATTTTAGTCACCGATTCGCCAAAGATATAGCCGTCGTCGATGGCGTCTTTACCCATCCTCTGCATAGCTTCGGAACTCTTGTTGTAAACGGCTTCAACATCAAGTCCCGGAACCGACTGAAGTGCTTCGGAGATATTTTTTATATTAAGGGCCATTCCCTCTGTTTGAGCCTGAATGACAGCCGTTTTGCCGTAAATATCGACAATCAGTCCCGGAAGATGATCGCCTTCGGAATGGACGAGACGATAGCAGTCGGTATTTTCGTTCGGGAAGCCGAGTGAGCGGCGCATCTCGAAGCAGCGTCCGAGGCGTTCCTGCCAGAACATCGCGCCAATCTTTCTGTTGTCGAACGACAGAAGTTTCACGGCGATACTTCCCGACTCGCAGAATCCTGTGCCGAGAATATTGTCGTCGGCATCAACGACGGTGACGATGTCGCCGGCCTGCAGTCCCTGCGCCGCGCTGTCGATAGCACCGGAAAAAACCCACGGATGGAAACGTCTAACTGCTTCATCCTTACCTCTTTTCAACTTAATAACGGGATACCTCGGTTCCTCCATAACAATTTCAAATTTTGACCGCGAAATTACGAAATTAAGCGTTGCAAAGCCAAAAACAAACGCGAAAAAACATCACCGATGTCCACTTCGGTAAATAATTATTAACTAAAAAATTTTTTCGTATCTACTTTTTGAGGCTGGTACAAATTGCCTACTGAAAGTCCGCCAAATTGCCTAAAAATCTTTGCAAAAATCTTTGCCGGTTAAAAAAAGCAATTGTACGCTTTGCTTTCAAGCAGAGACGATGGCATCTGGATTGTTCCTGTCGGCTGTCTGAAGGATTAGGAGCAAGTCGGAAGTGGACGAAAGAACTCTGGTCTGCGAGTCCAAATCTCGAACTTCTTGAACATCTTCATCGCTGTCACGGCGCATTTCTCCGCATCGGCCAAGGCTTGGCAGAGGTCGTAGCCGCAATGCGCGGCGACAGTCTGTAGCTTGTGGTTCTCCTATTCCGGAAACAAAATCTCCGAAGCGCGGTGCGTGCAGTAAATCTGATACTTCGGATGGCGGATGTGATAATATTTGAACAAGGCTTTCAGGCAGTTGTCCTCAAAGGCCTTCCCGTGCGCCACTCCAAAGACAAGCCCCTCAACCCCAAAGTGTCTTTTCTGGAAGTGTTTCAAAAGTCTCAGCTAGGACATTCATTCTTATTCAACCATTCCTGCACAGGAAATCCTCCTTCTTCGGCTTCCTCGAATAGTTTCTGTGCGATATCGAGATTCTTTTCAACTCCACGACCCAAATAATAACACTGACCAAGATTATATGCGGACACAGGCCCAGCACTTTTTTCATAACCAAGTTTATAATATTGATAAGCCATAACATTATCCTGAGGCACGCCTCGCCCTAAGTGATAGCATAGGCCCATCATATTGAACGCTTCCGGGTCGTCTTTATCCATAGCCATCTTCAACAGCTCAACGGCTCTGCTGTAATCCCTATACTTCTTCGGTCCTAAGGTAAGCATATTGGCGAGATTGACCATAGCAAAAACACAATCGTGCGCCACAGCCTTCTCAAGCCAGTACTTTGCCCAACGGTTACTGCGTTTCATTCCCAGACCCTCCATATACATAGTGCCCAAATTGTTCATTGCCATCGGATAACCACGGTTAACCATTTTATATAAAATCTGCAGAGCCTTCGGATAATCGTTCTCTCCAAACCAATTGGCAGTGTAGCCATAAGACAGTAGTTCTCCCGCCCATAAATTCTCATTCGCCCAGGCAATCTGAAGACATCTCAACCCTTCTTTCGTTTTTCCTTCCGACAGCAAACGCAGTCCGGTGCAGATGCATTCCTCATCATAGTTCTCAGGAATATATTTATCTTCAGGCTTGGGCGCAAATCTCAAAGAGAAACTGCCTTTGTATATTCCCGCACCGGTTTCAATTAAAGCATTGTTCATAAGTCACTTTCGATTAAAAGTTAGTCTCTACACGGTTCTTCCATGATTGTCCAGCTGCAGCAATTGAAGCAGCCGCCGTGAATTACGAGGTCGCTGGCATTCACCATCTCGATACGTCCGGCATATTCCGGCATCAGGCGGGAAATCTGCTCAAAAGCCTGCTCGTCCTCCTCAATGCCGAACTTCGGAAGAATCAGCACCCGCTCCGTCTGAAGCCAGTTGATATAGGCCCAGCTATGCTTGTGGGGCTTCCTATTGGTGTTGAACGTCAATTCTTCCACCCGTTTAAAGCAGGGCTTCAGGATATTGCGGAATCGTTCAGCCATCCTACTGTCGAAATCCGCATAGTTCGTCAGCAAGACCCTATTGTCTCCGAGATACCGACATATCCCGTCCGAGTGACCGAATTCCTCGTTCGCATCCCAGGGCAAGATGACAAGCCTTGCACCAAGAGCGCTCTCGATATAATGGATGAACCAAGACAGATCATCACTCGGATTCTCCTCGAAAATCTTGCTTGTCATTATCGCGCGTCCGGCAGCCTTGACCACATTACCGCCATCAATCTTGACCGTACCGAGCATATTGCTGCAAGTATATCCCAGCTTTCTGCAAATCTCGTTTCCGTCCGATATCGTGGCCCTGTCCTTCGCACTATGGAGAAGATAATCAGGGTGATAGTCATATCCCATAAATTGGTTCGGCAGTATCTGGATTGGCATATAGTCCCGGCACCAGATAT